>CAZTRG010000228.1:0-6499 GCA_964615885.1 uncultured Planctomycetia bacterium
CATACAGCGGCCGCGCACTGGAGCCCGGAGAATAGCAGCCGGCCTGGGCTCCTGGCTGGAGTTGTCCCCGAGGACATAGCAGTGATCGTACCCCCCCTGGACCTCCTTAATTCGCCCCCCTACAGGCATCGGGCTGCGGAAATCCATTGGGCTTCCCTCAACTCCCATCAGCTCTCCGGTAGGTATCAGATTTTCGTCAACAGGCAGGTAGCTATCAGAAACAAGAGTCAGCTCGTGCCCAAGGATATCTCCGCTCCCTGCCCCTGACAGGTTCCAGTAGGTGTGATTGGTCAGATTAACAGGTGTAGCGGCGCTGGTCCTGGCCTCGTATTCAATGATGATCCGATTTTCCTCATCCAGTGTATAGGTTACCCATACATCGAGCCTTCCGGGGTAGCCCTCCTCGCCATCGGGGCTGGAATATTTGAACCGGACACCTGCTGCTTCCGGGGCCCTGCTCTCTTCTGATGCCCAGAGGACCTTATCCAGGCCACGCAGCCCGCCATGAAGATGGTTGGGCCCGTTATTGACTGCCAGCTTATAGTTTTTCCCAAGCAGAGAAAACTCGCCCCCGGCAATCCGGTTACCGTACCGGCCAATGGTGGCTCCAAAATACGGGTGTTCATGCAGATAGTCTTCAAGCCGGTCAAACCCAAGCGAGATCTCCTCAGGATCTCCGTTCTTACCCGCAAATTTGACGGACTGGACGATGGCACCATAGTTTATAAGGCGCAGTGATAGCCCTGAAGAGTTTTCAAGCAGGTGTCCCTGGACCTCATCTCCATCGTGAGTTTTTCCAAAATATTCAACTGTCTGTTTCATTCAAGGTTTCCGTTCTATTTCATAGCTTATGATGGCCAGGCCACTTTTCCGGGCCAAGAGCCGCTGCGGGACCCTGGGGCCCCGGGTTGTTGCCACTCAGGTCATAAAGTAGGCCCCAGCCGAATTTTCTGCTACGCTCTCTTGGAATTATTTACCATCCAGCCCTGAAAGAAATATGCCCAGCCTCAAGGGAAAAACAATTTTCATCACCGGAGCCAGCAGGGGAATCGGCAAGGCAATCGGTCTGATGGCCGCAGCCGAGGGAGCCAACGTGGTTATCGCTGCCAAGACAACTGAGGCCCATCCGAAGCTGCCGGGAACCATCTATACTGCCGCAGAGGAAATGGAAAAGGCCGGGGGGAAAGCTCTCCCCTGCGCGGTGGATATCCGCTTTGAAGAACAGGTTATAGAGGCCACCGGGAAGGCGGCAGAAAAATTCGGGGGAATTGATATCCTGGTAAATAATGCCAGCGCCATCTCCCTGTCGGGCACCAGGGAGACGGAAATGAAGCGTTATGACCTGATGAACCAGGTTAACGCCAGGGGGACCTTCCTGTGCTCCAAGGCATGCCTGCCCTACCTTGAGACCTCCGGGAATCCCCATATCCTTAATATTTCACCCCCCTTGAATCTCGAGGCAAAATGGTTCGCCCCTCACCTGGCCTATACCATGGCTAAATTCGGCATGAGCCTTTGCGTGCTGGGCATGGCTACTGAATTTTCATCTCTTGGAATTGCGGTGAATGCCCTCTGGCCAAGAACAACCATTGCAACAGCCGCCGTTCGGAACCTGCTGGGCGGAGAAGAGGTGGCTAACCGCTCCAGGAAGCCGGCGATTATGGCCGATGCCGCCAAGCAAATCCTTACCCGGTCAAGCCGGGAGGTCACAGGGAATTTCTTTATCGATGACGAAGTCCTGGCTGAGTCAGGAATCACTGATCTCTCTGAATATTCCGTAAAGCCGGGCTCAGACCTGATGCCTGACTTCTTCATCTGAGGCAGGGGGCAGGGCCCCTTTTACTGAGGGCGGGAATATATCCTCAACAGCCCCCTCCAGCCGACTCGTCAGGCCCGAAAGTCCATCATGTTCGGTTGGCCCCCGATTGATAATGAAATACGGAACGCCCCTCTGCACAGCTGCAAGGGGAATGGAGGCTGCCGGCTCAACGGAGAGTGTTGAGCCGAGGGAAATAACCAGATCGCAACGGGCCGCCCCTGCAAATGCCTTCTCAAGATCTTCGGTTTTCAGGCCCTGCCCGAAACTGATGGTTGCCGGCTTCAGGAAGCCCCCACATGGGCACCTGGGACAGCTCCCATCCCGTTGAAAGTCCTCATAGGCAGCCTCCGGTGAGGAGCCCTCCCCGCAGGTCTGGCATTCCACCCTTGAATTGCTTCCGTGCAGTTCAACAAGGCAAGAGGCGGAAGTCCCGGCCTTTGAATGCAGGCCGTCGATATTTTGTGTCACTACCAGGCAGGCCTTCCCAGCCTTCTCAAGGTGCACCAGGGATCGATGAACAGGGTTTGGCTCCGCCGAGCTGAAGGAGCTCCAGCCTTCCAGCTTGTAATCCCAGTACTCCCTGCGGGATGCTTCAGAGCTCATGAAGTCCTGGTAGTAGACCGGCTGCCTTTTCTTCCAGACCCCCTCTGGGCCACGGAAATCAGGAATGCCGCTAGGGGTTGATATTCCCGCCCCTGTAAACACAAGAATACAACTGGAGTCGCGAATGGCCTGAAGGAGCCCGGGGTCCGGGCTTGATTTGCCACTCACCCCAGTGCCCATCAGTCTGACTCGAGCTCAAAGCTGCTCCAGCGCTCGGCACAACGCAAGACCCTGTAAGGCTGGTCTATTTTATGGCAGGCATGAACAAACTCATCGGGGGTTGCCGTATTGAAGCTGAACATATCGTAGTGACAGGGGATAACCAGCCTGGCGCCTATGTTGCTTGCAAGGCAAGCGGCCTCCCGGCCCCAGAGGTTTCCAGCAACTCCTCTTCCCGGGGACCTCCCATTGACAGGCAACAAGGCCAGGTCGGGCCGAAAACCGGACAAGGCCTCCTCAAGGCCTTCAAAAGGAACCGTATCCCCGCTGTGGTAGATAGACCAGTTGCCGAATTTAAAGACATACCCAAGGAATTTATCCCTGCCCTGTTCATCCAACTCCCGGGTTTCATGAGCCGCCGGTATGGCATGGCACTCGAACCCCTTGAGTGAAACAGAACCCCCAGAGCAGAGGCCGGATATCTTTTCACCTGTATCCAGCCCAAGCCTCTCAAGAACGAAACTTTTATTAGCCGAAGGTATGAGCAGCTCGGCCCCCGGGCTGGCCTTCATGAGCGGCTGGAGACTCGCAGCATCGAGATGGTCGGTATGGTTGTGGCTGGATGTCAAGAGGTCAACAAAATCCATGGTGGCGGGATCAAGCGGCAGAGCTGTCATGCGGATATGAGGCTTATCCGTCTCGGCATACTTCCTGGTAAGGGAGTCCGAAAGGTAGGGGTCCATCAGGAGGAACCGCTGGCCCCACTTCACCAGGAAGCCACTCTGCCCGAGCCACCAGAGGTGAAAACAGTCCTCCCCTGCAGGGGCTGTGGCAATGTCCTGCAACAGGTCAGCATCCTTCAGGTGAGGTTCAAGCATGATTAGCTGATTCCCAGTTTGTCCCGAACCTGGGCGATTCCGCTGACCATGTTAACCAGCTTTTTCCTGGCAGCCCACCGAGCCGTCTGGCTCAAGCCGCAATCTGGCGCAAAGACGAGCCGGTCAGCGGGAGCGTGCTCCAGGCAGAGCTCGACCCGGCCGGCAATGTCTTCCGGTGTTTCGATGTAATAACTTTTCACATCAACGATCCCGACCGCCACATCCATTCGATCCGAAATTTGTGAGATCACCTCGATTTCACTGAATTCGCGGCTGGCCATTTCAAGGTGGAGCTCATCGACCTCGAAATCAAGAAAGGCCGGAAACATCGGCTCGTAACGCCTTGGGCCAACTGCCCGCCCCTTGTAGTTGCCGAAACAAAGATGGGTGGAGAGCCGGCACCTCCCCTTAACGCCCTCCACTGTTCGATTGAATATATCGACAAAGCGGGCCGGGTCGCTTTTATGGGCGTAACAACTCATCGATGGCTCATCTACCGTGATCTCACCGCAGCCGGCTTCCACAAGGTCCTCAAGCTCTTTTCTGACAATCGGCAACAGGGCTTCTGTAACTGCAAACCGGTCGGGATACAGGCTGCCGGGCAGGAGCCGCCCACTTAAAGTGTAAGGGCCGGGAACCGATGCCTTCAGGGACTGCCCTGGCGGGGCAAGAGCTTTAAGCCGCAGAAATTCTTCTACTGCTCCAAGCCCTCCAGGGGCCGAAATTTCGCCGATGATTTCGTGCTTGCCGCGCTGGTCATGGGCTGGAGGGCCATGGAGTCGCGGGGATGCTTTCTCCATCTCGATCCCTTCGAGGAAACCGTAGAAGGACAGGTTAAAGTCAAAGCGGGTCTGCTCCCCATCGCTGATACAGTCAAGCCCGGCTTCCACCTGGTCCCTGACCGCAGCGGCCACGGCATCCTCCTGCATTTCCCGGATATCAGCTGCGCCAAAGTTGCCCAGGTGGAGGCAGGCATGCTCCAGCCAGGACGGGAAGGGGTAGCTGCCGATGACCGTGGTTCTAAGTGGGCATTCCTGCATAGCGATTCCTGCTTATAGGTTCTCGTAAAGCCTGGCTATACGGTGTGCATGCTCATCATAGGCAGCGTCAAAAAGCTCAGCGGCTTTTTCTTTGCCGACGACACAGGAAGCCGCCAACACCTTGGGGGGGACCCCTGCCTCGGTCATCCTTGCCGCAACCTCAGCCTTAATTGCATTCACAAGGAGAACACTCCCGATACTGGACCCGGGCGAGACAGGCTCAACAAGCCCATCTATTTTTGTCATGGAATCCCCAGCGGGAATCCCGGTATCAAGAACGATATCTGCAAAGTCGGCCAGCTTTTTCCCCTCAGGGTGGCGGCTTTCACAGGCATCCATGTGCTGGCGGCCAAGGATCGCAACCACCTTCAGGCCTTTTTCCTGGAAACACTGGGCCATCTCTACAGGGACCACATTGCAGCCACTGGAGGAAATAACCAGGGCACTGTCCTGGTCGGAGATGTCAAAATTACGAAGGATCTTTTCAGCAAGCCCTGTGACATTCTCGAGGTACATGGCCTGGCGCTGCCCATTGGCC
This sequence comes from uncultured Planctomycetia bacterium, assembly GCA_964615885.1. Taxonomy (GTDB): domain Bacteria; phylum Planctomycetota; class UBA8108; order UBA8108; family UBA8108; genus UBA8108. The sequence continues at coordinate 5,038 of CAZTRG010000228.1, forward strand.
CCAACCACCTGGTTGTGGTAGGTGAGGGAGAGCTCGACAATGGGGTGAAAACCGGGGAAGGAACCGTACCTTGGCCACATTTCCTCAGCAGGTATCCGGCTGTGCCCGGAACCAAAAAGGTGAACCAGCTTCCCGTCAATGATCGTCTTGCTGAAGAGGTCAGCGGTCCTGGCAATGGCCTCCTGCTGAGAGGCCACCGCCTCAACCAGCCCCCGGCACTTTTCAAGATAGTCTTCGCCTGCAGTCATGAGCCTTTTATATTCTCCCGCCTTGGGCCTTTCCAGCTATTAGCGGCGCCCGCAGGGATTTGGTTCGCCTTCCTGCGTGGTGCCCGCCTGGGTTCCATCGGGACTTCACTATTTCTGTTTAGCGTACCACTGCTGAATAGCCTGGACCTGTTTTTCGCGGACCCGCTTAGAGGCGGTGGCCGAAAACACTGGTGGTGTCCCGACAAAAAAGCCTTTAAAGGAAACATAGGCCAGGTGGCGAACTTCAGGAGAGTCATTCTGAAGGTCGGCTATAAACAGGGGCAGGGCCCTTTTCTCACCAATCCTGCTGAGGGCCCAGGCTGCCTTTTTCTTCAATTCAAAGCTACCCAGGTCATCCTGGTAATCACCCAGAAGCTCCCCGGATTTCCCCTCATTCCTGCTCTCGCCGGCCTTGAGTGCGCGGTGCCAGCGTTCGTGCCACTTCCCGTACTGGTCTACCCCCGGGTATTTGACCGCCGTTATTTTCTCGAGGTGCCCGAGGACAATCTTCTTGATGCTCCTGGAGGGCGTCTTGCCATGCAAGCCAACAAGGGGAACGATCAGCTCTCCCTGCCATTGCTCTGGATAGGACTCAACAATATCACCAAGAATAGAAAGCAGCTGCCGCGAGGGGCGCTTATTGACCAGGTCCAGGACTGCGGGGTAATGAATGCTGGTTTTCAGCTTGGGGAGATAAACCCAGGTCCGATCCCCGGTGCCAAGGCCGGCCTTGCCGGAGACGATAATGTTTCCACCAGGCTTCCTGGTCAGGAGAGAGCTGGCTCTTTTTAGAACCAGCAGGGCAAAGCTTGTTGCCACCCTGTGGTTCTCCCCGTGGGCAGCCCCACCGGCCCAGCTGCCATCAGGTTGTTGAAAACCAATAAGGTGATCCCGGGCTTCTGCATACCAGTCGCGCTCATTGAAGAGCTTAACCCCGCCAATATCAGCCACCTTTTCAAGGCTGTAGAGCCCATAGAGGGAAACAAAGGGAGTCCAGGCACCCATCAGGTAACCGTAGCCATCGGCGATGGACGCGTTCAGCTTCTTCCAGCCCTCCCTGTCGATATTCCCTTTGATATTTTCCCGCAATATCAGGCAAGAGGAAACGCCGGCACAGGTCATATTCCAGCTCGCCCCACCCATGTTATAATAGTCCCACCCCCACCCCATAACAACGACCATCAAGGCGCCAACGAAGGGGTGAACATCAAGCA
>CAZTRG010000229.1:0-3984 GCA_964615885.1 uncultured Planctomycetia bacterium
CCGGTCACAAGCTCTGCCAGGGAAAAGTGCAGCTCACAGTAGGCGTGCACGGCATAGCCCCAGCAGAGCTCCCTGCCCCCGCTGGCAAGAAAAGCGTTCCTGTAGTTTCGATTGAGCCTCCAGACGGAGGACATGGCCAGATAGTGCCGCTCCTTGAACCCGACCGGATACAGCCTTGAGAGGGGGACCTCCTGGGGAGCGAAAAAACTAGAGGTGTGGATCCTGTTGAAGGGCGTCCAGATCGGGTCGAGGGACCAGGCAGGCTGGACCATGTGCTGCCAGGTGTCGGGGTCACCCCTTTCATGGTGAAGCATCCCCAGTCTGTCCCTCACCCTTTCCATGCCCGCCAGCCAGTTGTTGTATTCATTGACCCGGGTGATGAGTTGGCCGCCTGTATTCGATTTCCTGAGCCGCTCGAGCTGGCTCCTCTGCAGAACCTTCATCCGCTCAAACCTGGACTGGTCCTGCGCCTGGCGCTGCTGCCTCGTTCTAAGGGCCTCCTCGGCATTCTGCCGCTCGATCTGGGCCCGCTGGCGCTGCCGATCCTCCCTGAAAGACTCCAGCTCTGTCTTCCGCTTTTCTTTCGGCAGCTTCGCGAGCTGCCGTACCCTGGTTTTTTCCAGGTTCGCCGTCAGGCGATCGTGCGTGTCCAGGCGCCGCTTGTGCCGTTCTTTCATCCGGCCCAGGAACTGGGCTGTCCCCTCCCGCACCTTGTTCGCCTCCCTGGTATCTGCCTTGATCGTGTCCGCCTGCTTTTTTAATTCCGCATCCAGTTTCTTCTGCAGGGCCTTGATCCTGTCGAGACGGGTCTTCTTGTTCTTCTCGAAGTTGTTGAGTTGTCCCTGTAGCGATGCCATGCCCTTCCCGAAGTGCTCCCGCTGCTGGGCCGAGCTGAAGGGGATGGCATGGAAGCGGGACCTGCTGGAGGTTGCGATCAGGCCCTCGATCGTCTCGATCCGAAAGAGAGGCGATTCGAGCCCGGGGCTCAGGACGGCGAGATCGTCATAGCAGGTCTCCCAGGGGTCGCCGGGCATGGGGTGGAGTTCCGCCAGTTCGCCGAAGGCGAACTCCCTGACGCCATCCCTCAGCAGCAGGGAGATCGTTTCTTTTTCCCAGCGCAGACGGCGAAACTGGACCGCCTCGCCACTGCGAAGATAGGCGAAGCCGGGAGCCAACTCCTGCTGCTGGCTTCTTCTCCATACAATCCGCTGGACCTTGGAAGATAGCACGCGCAGGAACTTCGGTGTCTCCCTGCCCGGCCTGGCAAAGACGTTCTTGGTATCAACCAGGAGAGACGACGGCGCGACGCCCGGGATTTCGACGCTCGCGCCCACCACCTTGCCCGGCAGCCTGTCGCCGCCGACAAACTCGACAAAGCTGGCAGGGGTGTCCTTGTGCGCCTTCTCCCGTAGCCTCCGATCCCTGATCCAGCGCGCCTGGTTGGCCGGCGAGATGAGGCTGACCCCCTCGAGAGTTGGTATGCTGTTCCGCTCGTGCCAGAGATGGAGCTGGTTACCCTCGAGGATATTCCCGTCGGAAAAGACCGCGATATACCGATGTGCATCGGCCGCGAGAAAAACAGGAGCCGGCAGGATCGACAGCATGAATATCGCCACGGCTGTGGCAACCGGTCTCTTCATTGGTTCTCCCTTGCGAATGAAGCAGCCGCTTCATTTTAACCACAAGCGCCTTTTCAGGCTACAGATCCCCCGGGTGAGCAGGTGTCCACCCGCTCCTTGCCAGTGGCCATGGCCTCGCATAGGCTATTGGCTGGGTTGAAGTCGTGGCGGAGGGTTTGCACCTGAAGCGGACAGCTCTGATGCTCCCGCTAGCTGTGGTCGTTAGTCGGACAAGGATAATCAAAGGGGCAAAGTGAAAAAGTGACATGTCGCCTGCGAATTTTGTTCCTGGCGCTGGTCGTCTCGAAGGTTGCTGCCACCGCTTTCGCCGACAAGCCGAATATCCTTTTCATTGCCATGGATGACCTGAACGACTGGGTCGGCTGTCTCGGCGGCCACCCACAAACCCGGACACCCAATCTCGATCGATTGGCGGCCAGTGGAGTGTTATTCACCAACGCTCATTGCCCCGCACCCGCATGCAACCCATCACGGACGGCTATTTTCACCGGCATTTCGCCACACCGATCCGGTCTTTATCAAAACGGCCAGAAGATGCGCGACGTGCTCCCCAATGCCGAATTGATCCCCAGGACATTTTCGCGGGCAGGCTATTGGTCGGCAGGGTCGGGGAAGATGTTGCACTACTTTATCGATGCCCGCTCCTGGGATGAGTATTTCCCTCCGAAGGACACGGAAAACCCCTTTCCCCGTACGCTCTATCCTCAAAAGCGACCGGTGAGTCTTCCTCGCGGTGGACCCTGGCAGTACATCGAAACCGACTGGGGCGCACTCGATGCCACCGACGAGGAATATGGGGGGGACTATTTAGTGGCCGATTGGGTTGGAAAGCAGCTCGCGAGGAAACACGAGCAGCCGTTCTTTCTGGCCTGCGGTATTTACCGGCCGCACGAACCCTGGTTTGTTCCAAAGAAATATTTCGATCCTTTTCCGATCGATAAAATCCAGTTACCGCCAGGCTACCGCGCCGATGACCTCGATGACCTGCCGCCGGAAGGAAAGCGACGCGGACCCAACCGCTACTTCGACCATATTCGCAAACACAAGCAATGGAAGGCCGCCATCCAGGGTTATCTTGCGTCGATCTACTTTGCCGATACGATGCTCGGCCATGTGCTCGAGGCGCTTGAGAAAGGCCCGAACGCCAAGAACACCATCGTCGTGCTCTGGTCCGACCACGGCTGGCATCTCGGCGAGAAACAGCACTGGCAAAAGTTCACCGCCTGGCGAGCCTGCAGCCGGGTGCCACTGATCGTAAAGGTGCCCAGGGGCTCAGACGGCCTCACCGACGGAACACAACCGGCCGTTTGCGATCGACCGGTCAGCCTGCTCAGCCTGGCGCCCACCCTCTTGCAGTTATGCGGACTGCCGCCTCAGCAGAGGCACGATGGCCCCAGCCTCCTGCCGCTGCTTGCGGATCCCGCCTCCGATTGGCCGCACGTTGCGCTGACCCATCTCGGGCAGGCAGGGAGCTTTGGACTGAGTGATGATCGTTGGCGGTACATCCGCTACGCCGGTGGTGGGGAAGAGCTCTATGACGTGCAATCCGATCCCTATGAATGGCACAACCTTGCCGGGAAAAAAGAGCACCAGGTTACTCTTGAGCGGCTGCGCTCCCTGGCTCCCAGGGAATTTGTCAAGTTTGTGCCGCCCAGGGTTCAGTCACTACCGGCACTCACCTGGAAGCCCCTGGCAAAAGGAGCCACTGCCCCTGCCTCCAGGCCGGACGGGGGCACGTTCGAGGTGGTGTTTATTAACCAAAGCACTCGCGAGGTGGAGCTGTTCTGGATGGACCGCAAGGGCGGGCAGAAAAGGTACGCCACGATTGCGGCCGGAAAACAGCAACGGCAAAAAACCCGGCCAGGTGCCGTGTGGATGATCGCCGCCGGTGATCCTCAGAAGCCACTCGGCTATTTTGAGGTCGGTGATCGTTCTGCACGCGCCGTCGTACCCAGGTAAGAGGTGCCAAGCTCTCCTTGCTCCCTCCCAAGGGCTCGCATAGGCTGTTGGCTGGGTTTAACTAATCCATCGAGAGTGGTGCCCGGCGGTTAAGCTCGTTTGGGCGCCCGTTCAATCTAAAGATCAACAGGAGACCTGATGATGATACGAAGATTCACCTTTCAGTTCGGCGCAGCGCTTGTCCTTTGGTTATGCGGGGGTTTTCTGGCTTTGCCGGAGGGCCGGGCCGAGGACATTCGATTCACCAGCGTCCCCGATATCTTCAACTGGAACATCAGCAACCCCCAGCCGGGGTGGGAGGACGCGCTCGACTGGGTTTTTGATCGCCTGCAGAAAGAGGGCCCTGATTTCACCCTGAATGCGGGGGACATCATGGACGCGCGCT
>CAZTRG010000230.1:0-8632 GCA_964615885.1 uncultured Planctomycetia bacterium
GCGCAGCACCGTCGAGGAGGTCAAGCTGCTGATGTGGTCGGCGGAGACCTTTGAGCGCCTGCAGGCCGACAGCCCCGAGAGCCCCGCCTGGCGGCAGGTCGGCTCGCTGCGGGTGGCGCATTGCGATGAGCGTATCGAGGAGCTGAAAAGTCTCAAGGCGGTGGCCGATGAGGCCGGGCTCGAGACCGAGTTCATCGACAATGACCGCGCCCGGGAGCTCTGGCCGCTGATGACCTTCGAGGGTGTCAAGGCCGTGCTCTGGTGCCCAAGCGATGGCTACGTCCAGCCCTACGACCTGACCATGAGCTACGCCGCGGAGGGTCGCAAGCTCGGCGTCGATTTCCAGACCGGGGTCCGGGTCACCGGGATAAAAACCGACAAGGGCCGGGTCACAGGTGTCGAGACCGACCAGGGAGACATCGAATGCGAGCTGGTGATCAACGCCGCCGGTGCCTTCGCCTACCAGCTGGCGAGCTCGGTGGGAATCGAGCTGCCGATCTTCCCCGTTCGCCACGAGTTCTTCGTCACCATCGACTGCGAGGGAGTCAAACCCACCCTGCCCGTGGTCCGCATACCGGACTCATCCATCTATGTTCGCAGCGAGGTCAACTCGATCCTCGTGGGCGGCTGGGAGACCGGCTCGCTTTCAACCGATCCGCGCAAGGTGCCCCTCACCGGCGAGCAGCCGCTCCTGGAGGAGGACTGGGAGGTGCTTGAGTTCCTCGGCGAGAACGTCCTGCCGCAGGTTCCGGCCATCAACGAGCTCGGGATCCGCAGCATCTTCAAGGGCTGGCCGACCTTCACCCCCGATGGCCGCTTCATCATCGGCGAGAGCTCGAAGCTCAAGGGCTTCGTCATGGCCGGCGGCTGCAACGCCCATGGGATCTCCGGGTCGGCCGGCATCGGACGGCATCTCGTCGAGTCCCTGCTGGAGGACGAGCCCTCCCCCTATGTGAAAAACCTCAGCCCCGACCGTTTTGATGGCGGCTGGGACTGGGACGAGGCCCGGCGGCAGTCGCAGAAAATGTACGAGACCTATTACGGGCTGCCCGGTTAAGGAACAGCGAAAATGAGCACTGAGAAAGCCGGGATCGTCATCGTTGGAGGTGGAGCGGTTGGCTGCGCGGCGGCCTACAGCCTTGCCCAGGCGGGCAAGACCGATATCCTGCTGCTGGAAAAAGAACCCGGAGTCGCCGCGGCCACCAGCTCGCAGGCCGCCGGGCTGGTCGGCCAGGTGCGCAACACCGCCGAGAGGGTCAAGCTGGCCATGTGGTCGGTGGAGACCTTTTCCCGCCTGCAGGAAAACGAGAAGTGCAACCCGGCCTGGCGCCAGGTCGGCTCGCTGCGGGTGGCTCTCAACGATGAACGCGTCGAAGAATTCCGCCACATGAAGAAGGTCTGCGACGAGGCCGGCCTCGAGACCGAGTTCATCGACCAGGACCGCGCCGCTGAGCTGTGGCCGCTGATGGATTTCAGCCACTCGAAGGCCGTGCTCTGGTGCCCAAGCGATGGCTACCTGCAGCCCTATGACCTGACCATGAGCTACGTCGAGCAGGCCCGCAAGCTCGGGGTTCGCTTCCAGACCGACACACAGGTCACCGGCATCCGGGTCGAGGACGGCCGGGTACGCGGCGTCGAGACCGACCGCGGTGAGATCGAATGCGAGCTGGTCATCAATGCCGCCGGCGCGCACGCCTGCCAGCTGGCTGCGAGTGCAGGCCTCGAGCTGCCGATCATCCCTGTTCGCCACGAGTTCTTCGTTACCGTCGAATGCGAGGGCATGGAGCCCACCCTGCCGGTGATGCGGATTCCCGACGCCACGCTCTACCTGCGCGGCGAGGTCAACGCGCTCCTCTGCGGTGGCTGGGAACCCCGGTCCCTTTCGAACGATCCGCGCGAGATCGCCCTGGGGGATGAGCAGCCTCTCATCGAGGAAGACTACGAGGTGCTCGGGCAATTCGCCGAGCAGCTCTCACCCCACATCCCGAAGGTCAGCGAGCTGGGGGTGCGCAGCATCTTCAAGGGCTGGCCGACCTTCACCCCGGACGGGCGCTTCATCATCGGCGAGAGCTCGAAGGTGAAGGGCTTCGTCATGGCCGGCGGCTGCAATGCCCACGGCGTCTCGGGATCGGCCGGTATCGGAAGGCACCTGGTTGAATCGCTGCTCGAAGCAGAGCCCTCCCCCTACGTGCGCAGCCTCAGCCCGGATCGTTTCACGGAGGGCTGGGACTGGGAAGAGGCTGCCGCCAGTGCGCGGCGGTACTACGAGACCTACTACGCCCTCGGCCACTGAAGCCCGGCGGCCTCAGGCAAGGATGCCCTTGACCAGCTTGCCGTGAACATCGGTCAGGCGGTAGCGGCGGCCCTGGAACTTGAAATCTAATCGCTCGTGGTCGATGCCAAGGAGATGGAGGATCGTCGCCTGGAAGTCGTGCACGTGGACCTTGTCCTTCACCGCGTTGATGGCAAGGTCATCGGAGGCACCCCAGGTGGTACCCGGCTTCACTCCCCCACCAGCCATCCAGGTGGTAAAGGCATAGGGGTGGTGGTCGCGGCCCCAGCGCCTGCGGTCCTTGAGGTTGCCCTGGATAAAGGGCGTGCGCCCGACCTCGCCTCCCCAGATCACCAGGGTGTCATCGAGCAGGCCGCGCTGCTTGAGATCCTGGCCCAGGCCGGCGGAGGGCTGGTCGGTGTCCTTGCACTGGGTGTAGAGCTCGGTGGTGATGCTGGTGTGTTGATCCCAGCCGGCTTGCATCAGCTGGACGAAACGCGAGCCGCGCTCGATGAGGCGGCGGGCCATGAGGCAGTTGTAGGCAAAGGTGCCGCGCTCCTTGACCTGCGGACCGTAGAGATCGAGGACGTGCTGGGGTTCCTGTGAGATGTCGCTCAGCTCCGGAACACTCGCCTGCATCTTGTAGGCCAGCTCGTACTGGGAAATACGGGTCGAGATCGCCGGGTCCGCCACATCCTGGTAGCGCAGCTGGTTCAGCCTGGCCAGGTCATCGAGGATTCCACGCCGCACCGGGCGGCTCACCCCGTCGGGGCTGGAGAGATAGAGCACCGGGTCGCCACCGCTTCGGAACTTGACGCCCTGGAAACGCGAGGGCAGAAAGCCGCTGCTCCAGTAGTAATCGTAGAAGATCTGGCCGCAACTGGTGCCCTTGCTCACCGAGGTCATCACGGTGAAGGCGGGCAGGTTGTCGGTCTCGCTGCCGAGACCGTAGGTGAGCCAGGAGCCCATGCTGGGACGCCCCGCCATCTCTGAGCCGGTCAGGAAGAAGGTCACCGCCGGAGAATGGTTCACCTGCTCGGTGTGCATGCTCTTGATAAAACAGAGGTCATCGGCAACCCGGGCTGTGTGCGGCATCAGGTCGCTGACCCAGGCCCCGCTCTCTCCCCGCTGGTGGAAAGGTTCTACCGGCGAGAGCATGAGCTTGCCCTTGGGATTGCCGGTCATGGTGCTGAAGCGCTTGCCGCCGACATATTCCTGGGGCACCGGCTTTCCGTGAAGCTCCTTCAGCTTCGGCTTGTAATCAAAGAGATCGACATGGGTCGGAGCACCGTTCATGAACAGGTAGATCACCCGGTTGGCCTTGGGCGTAAAATGAGGCAGGTCCGGCTTGCCTTGCTCCCCTTGCGCATTCCGGCTCAGAAGAGAGGCCAGGGCGGCGGTACCGATTCCCGTAGCGCTGCGGCCGAAGAAGTGCCGGCGAGTCTGCAGTGCATTCTGTTGGCTGAGAGGATCCATATTGTTCATCTATTTCGTGAGCGTCTCATCAAGGTTGAGGACCAGGGAGCAGATGCCTGTGTAGGCGGCGTGCTCGATGGCATCGAGCTTCGCATTGGGGCTGGAGTCGCCCACGTTCAGCAGCTTGCGGGCTTCATCGGGTTTCTCTGAATACTGTTTTTTCAGAAGCCCGAGCCGGCCCTCAAGGATCTCTAATTCTCCGGCAGTGGGAAAGCGCGAGGTGGCCAGGCGGAAGGCCAGGCGGAGCCGCTCGCCGTCTTTGGCTCCACCCTTCTCGATAACCCGTTGCGCCAGGACCCGCGCGGCCTCGACATAGGTGATGTCATTGAGGGTTGCCAGGGCGTGCAGCGGCGTGTTGGTCAGCGTTTTCCGGACCTCGCAGGTCTGGCGCTTGGCCTCGTCAAAGAAGATCGTCGGGCCGATGATCCGGCGCCAGAAGGTATAGATGCTGCGCCGGTAGAGCTTATCGCCCTTGTCCTGCTGGTAGCGCATCTTGCCGAAGGTCGCCTCGGCCCAGACGCCGGTGGGCTGGTAGGGCTTCACCGATGGGCCGCCAACCTGGTTGACGAGCAGGCCACTGACAGCCAGGGCATGGTCGCGAATCATCCAGGAGGGCATTCGCCGCCGGGGACCGCGCCCCAGCAGGCGGTTGGCCGGATCCTTCTCTGTCAGCTCGGCCGTCCACCTGGCACTCTGGCGGTAGGTCGCACTGGTGACAATCAGCCGGTGCAGCGCCTTGAGATCCCAGCCGCTGCGAATGAACTCAGCTGCCAGCCAGTCCAGCAACCCCGGATGACTTGGCTTCTCTCCCTGGGCTCCGAAATCTTCAACCGTCTTGACCAGCCCGGTACCGAAGAACTTCTGCCATTCCCGGTTCACCGTGACCCGGGCGGTGAGGGGATGGGATGGGTCGACCAGCCAGCGAGCCAGCGACAGGCGGTTTCGCGGCGCCTTCTCAGGCAGCGGCGGCAGGCTCTGGGGCACCTCGGCGGTGACCTCCTCGCGCTTCTGGTTGTAGAGTCCCTTGTAGAGGATGTGGGTCTTGCGGGACTTGCCCCGGTCCTGCATGACCATGACCCTGGCGAAAGACTTCTCCATCTGCTGGCGGGCGGAGACCTTCTCGCGGAGCTTCTTCAGCAGCCCGGCGTAGGCAGCGTTGGTTTTCACAAAGTTTTTCTCGATCTCGGCGAGGTAGGCAGCACTCCGTTTGCCCGGTGCCCGGGCAAGGGCCGTACGGGTATTCTTCGGCAAGCCCTTCGCGGCCTCCGACTGCGCCGCACTCTGTCCCTCCTCCCGGCTGAAGAGGCTCGCCTCCTGCTTCTCGACCTCGGTAACCGCAGCAGCGATGTCGCGATTCAATTCTTCGAGCTTCAGGTACTGCAGCGAGTCCGGGGCCCGGATGACAGGAGGCGTCGCGGGGTCCCGGCCACCGCCGTTGACGGGGGTCTGGTTGAAGATGGCGAAGAGCTGGTAATAATCCCGCTGACGGAGCGCGTCGAACTTGTGGTCATGGCAGCGGGCGCACTGAACCGTGAGTCCCATCCAGACCGTCCCGATCGTCTCGATCTGGTCAAAAATATACTCAACCCGGTTCTCCTCGGCGATCCGCCCACCCTCGCCGTTGATCATGTGGTTGCGGCAGAACCCGGTGGCCAGCTTCTGCTCCAGGGTCGCATCCGGCAGCATGTCGCCGGCAATCTGCTCAACGGTGAACTTGTCAAAGGGCATGTTGGCATTCAGGGAGCGGACCACCCAGTCACGCCAGGGCCACATGCTCCTGGTGCTGTCACCCTGGAAGCCGTTGGTGTCGGCGTAGCGCGCGAGGTCAAGCCAGTCCCAGGCCATGCGTTCTCCGTAAGAAGCTGTCCCCAGCAGCCGGTCGACGGCCCTGGCGTAGGCATCGGGCGCCTTGGAGGCCAGGTAGCTGTCGAGCTCTTCAAGCGCCGGGGGCAAACCGGTCAGATCGAGAGCCAGCCGGCGAAAGAGGCGCATCTTCTCCTCCTCTGCCGATGGTGAGAGCCCCTCCTTGCGAAGCCCCCGCAGGACAAACTGGTCGATCGGGTTGACCGGCCAGTCACTTCCTGCTGCCTCCGGCGGAGTGGCAGCTTCCAGCGGCCGCAGGCTCCAGTGCTCCTGCCAGCGGGCCCCCTGGGCGATCCAGGTTTTAACCAGCTCGATCTCAGCAGCGCTCAAGGTCAACCTGGTCTTCTGCGGCGGCATGCGCTCATCTTCATCCTCGTGCACCAGCCGAAGGTAGAGCTCGCTCTCCCCAGGCTTACCGGGGGTGATCAGCTTGTGATCATCCAGCTCCGCAAGGAGTCCCTCCTCGGTATCGAGGCGCAGGTCCGCCTTGCGCTTGTCCTCATCCGGCCCGTGGCATTTGAAACAGTTGTCACTGAGCAGTGGACGAATCTGCCTGTTGAAATCAATCTCCTGGGACTGGGCCCGGCCGGAAATTGAGAGCAGAATCAGGATGAAAAGAAATTGCTTCACGGCTTCGTCTTGGTCTCTGGTGAGATGCAGATGATAATCAGGTCAGTATTCTACTGAGACTTTGTCCAGATGAGCAAAAAATGACCGATTTGAAAACGCCAAACAGGAAGTCTGCGGATTTTTCACCAGCCAGGAGCCCGGCCCTGCTGCCCCTTGTCATCGCCGCAGCACTGTGGCTGCTCTGCCCGGGAAGCCTTGAAGCCGGCAAGCCGAACATCGTGGTGATCCTCACCGACGACCAGGGCTACGCCGATGTGAGCTACAATCCCCATCACCCCAAAGAGGTGAGCACTCCGAATATTGACCGGCTGGCCCGCTCCAGCGTGATCTGTACAGCCGGCTATACCAGCGGCCATGTCTGCTCTCCCACCCGCGCGGGCCTGATGACCGGCCGCTACCAGCAGCGCTTCGGAATCTACACAGCCGGCGAAGGAGGCTCCGGTGTGCCTCTTTCTGAAACCTTCTTCCCCCAGCACCTCAAAGAGGCGGGCTACACCTCGGGTGCCTTCGGAAAGTGGCACCTCGGGGTCGACATCAAATTCAACGCCATGCATCGCGGCTTCGACGAGTTCTACGGCTTCATGGGCCGCGGCGCCCACGACTACTTTGACCTCGACACCCCCGACCACCCGATCTACCGGGGCCTCAAACCCATCAAGGACAAGGGCTACCTCACCGACCGCATCACCGAGGAGGCGGTCTCCTTTATCAAACGGAACAAGGCAAAACCATTCTTCGCCTACATCGCCTACAACGCGGTCCACAGCCCGGCCCAGGCACCCGCCGCCGACATCCGCAAGGAGACCGATGAGCCGGCCCGCAACACGCTGATGGCCATGCTGCGAAGCCTCGATACCGGTGTGGGGAAGATCATCGATACCCTCAAGGCCGAGGGGGTCTATGAAAACACCCTGCTCTTCTTTCTCACCGACAACGGCGGCTCAAAGGTCATGCATGCCAACAACGCACCGCTGCGCGGCTACAAGCAGAATGACTACGAGGGCGGGGTGCGTGTTCCCTTCATCGTCTCCTGGCCGGCGCGGCTCAAGGGCGGGACCAGCTGCGATGCGCCGCTGATGTCCATCGACATCCTCCCCACAGCGCTGGCAGCGGCAGGCGCCGCGAGGGCCGGCAAGCTTCCCTTCGACGGCCGGAACATCCTGCCCGCCCTCGAGGGAAAGGCCGACAAGGTCCACGACCAGCTCTACTGGAGCTCGGCGGCGGGCAAGGGAGCCTGGGCCATCCGCAGAGGGAAATGGAAGCTCGTTGGCCTCAAGGACAGGCTGGAGCTCTTTGACCTCGAAAGCGATATCGGTGAATCAAGAGACCTCTCGAAAAAACATCCCGAGCAGGTCAAGAAGCTCAGACAGCTCCACGATGCCTGGCTCGATAAAATGGCCGAGCCTGCCAATGGAGCAGCCAAGCGCTGGAGCGCGGACACTCCCTCCCTCGGCAAGAAGAACAAAAAGAAGGCTCGCGCGGAGAAACAGAAGCTTCGCGAAGAACGCCGGGCCAAACGCAAGGCGGAACAAAAGAAGCCCGGCGAATAGCCACCCCCGGGTTCTACTTCAGCGGGCTCTCGTACCAGACGATGTTCTTGCTGCCGTGGCCGGCGATCAGTATGTCGAGATCGCCATCCCCATCGAGGTCGATGGTCCTGAGATCATAAGAGCCCTGGTCCTTGCCAACGAGGTGGCGGCGAAAGCTGCCCTTGCCATCGTTTTCGTACCAGACTGCCAGCCCATCGTTCAGCCGGCCACAGGTGGCGGCATCGATATCGCCATCTCCATCGAGATCAGCGGTCGAGAGGGAGTGCGGTCCCTCGAGGTCCGGGTCGATCTCGATCGCCTTGAAATCAGGTCCCCGGAACCAGAGAACACCCCGGCTATGGCCACGCGTAGCGAAAAAGTCCATCTTGCCATCGCCGTTGAGATCCACCGGGTGGATATTGGTTGCGCCGGGCTGCTTATCAGACAGCAGGTGCTTCTTCCAGGGCTTGCGGGGATCCTCCGGTTGCTGCCACCAGGCGAACCATTCGCCGTCGGGAAACCTCTCGCCACCCTTGGCCGCGCAGGAGATATCCGGCCGGCCGTCGCCATCGACATCGCCGAAGCCGGTGTAATGCGAGGCGCCGGGCGCGTCACGAACCGCGAAGACATTTCGAATCCAGCTCTTCGCCTCCAGGGGCTTCGGGGGGATCTTCTGCCAGGTGAGTGAAAAGGGAACCGAGGTCTGCCCGGGCCCCCTGCCCGAGTTGGCGATCAGGTCAAGCTTGCCATCCCTGTCTACATCTCCGGTGATGAGACAGTGAGTTCCCTGGATCTCCGAGTCCACCTCGCGGCGTTTCCATTCGGTAGAAAACGGCTTATCCGGGCACTCCAGCCAGAACAC
>CAZTRG010000231.1:0-14268 GCA_964615885.1 uncultured Planctomycetia bacterium
GGAAACCTCGAGCACCAGCCCAGCGGGCTGATCTGGAACATCGACAACTGGATCTATACGACCTACTCAAACCATCGCTACCGGTTTACCCGCGGAAAGGTCGAGCGCCACAGCCTGCCGGGAGGCTCCGGGCAGTGGGGGCTCACCCATGACGATGTCGGCAAGGTCTACTATTCGACGGCCGGCGGTGAGCAGCCGGCGATGGATTTCCAGCAGCCGATGATCTACGGCCGGATCCGGATGGGCGGTGAGCTTGCCCCCGGTTTTCGCGAGGGGTTCCCGATCGATAACGTGCCGGATGTCCAGGGTGGCCGCGGCCGGGTGAGGGCCAACAACACCCTGAATAATTTTACCGGCTGTGGAGGCCAGGGAGTCTATCGCGGCGACCGCCTGCCGGCGGACATGAAGGGAGACCTGTTTATCCCCGAGGCGGTGGGGCGGCTGGTGCGAAGGGCAAAGATCACCAACGTGGCCGGCAAGACCGTCCTGGTGAATGCCTACAAGGGCAAGGAGTTCATCGCCACGAAGGACCCGAACTTCCGGCCGCTGGCTGCCAAGACCGGTCCCGATGGTTGCCTGTATATCCTCGACATGTACCGCGGGATTATCCAGGAGGGTAACTGGGTCAGGCGGGGCTCCTACCTGCGCGGGGTGGTGGAGGCCTATGAGCTTCAAAAGAACATTGGCAAGGGCCGGATCTACCGGGTGGTGCATGACAAGTTCAAGCCAGGGCCGAGGCCGCGCATGCTGGATGAAAAGACCGGCACCCTCGTCAGCTATCTCGAGCATCCCAATGGCTGGTGGAGGGATGAGGCTCAGAAGCTGATCATTCTCCGGGGTGATGAGAAGGTGGTGCCTGCTCTCAAGAAGCTGGCGCGCTCGGCTGCGGCGCCCCTCAGCAGGCTGCACGCCCTCTGGACCCTTGAGGGCATGGATGTCATCGACAAGGAGCTCCTGCGGGAGAAATTCTCCGACAAGGATGCCAAGGTGCGTGCAGGGGCGATCCGCATCAGTGAAGCGCTGATGCTGGAGAAGGACAAGGACGTGATCGCCGATCTTGGAAAGCTGGTGAAGGATGCGGACCCCAACGTGACGATCCAGGTTATTCTCTCGGCCCAGTACACGGCCCTCGTTGAGCTTGAGGGGCTGGCGGGGTCGGCGCTGGAGCGGCACGAGAAGAGTGACGCCGTGCAGTCGATCCTGCGTGGCTTCAAGGCTCGTCTTGTCCAGCAGAGGGAGCTGCGCCGTCGTGAAGAGGCGCTGCGCAAGGCCAACGAAGAGTTCGGGAAGTCCTACGCCCAGGGCCATGTTGTCTACGCCACCCTTTGCGTGACCTGTCATGGCGAGGATGGCAAG
Organism: uncultured Planctomycetia bacterium; assembly: GCA_964615885.1. Taxonomy (GTDB): domain Bacteria; phylum Planctomycetota; class UBA8108; order UBA8108; family UBA8108; genus UBA8108. The sequence goes on from CAZTRG010000231.1 coordinate 1,357, forward strand.
GGCGCCCCGGTTCCTGAGGATAAGAACAAGATGCGGGCTCCGCCCCTGGCCGGCTCTCCCCGGGTGCTCGGCAAGAAGAGCCGGGCTGTTCGCATCCTGCTGCATGGATTGCAGGGGCCGGTGGACGGCAAGGAGTACAAGGAGCAGATGGTGCCGATGGGCTCGAATGACGATGCCTGGATCGCGGCGGCCCTGAATTACACCAGGAACACCTGGGGGAACAAGGCTCCCTATGTCTCGAAAGAGGATGTGGCCTCGGCTCGAAGCGCCGGAGCGGGGCGAACGACTCCCTGGACGCTCGCCGAGCTCCTGGAGTTCGACCCCCGGCTTGGAGGCTCATCGAAGTGGAAGCTGAGCGCCAGCCACGGGGGGGGCGCTGCCCGCTCAGCCATCGATGGGAACCCGGCTTCGCGCTGGAGCTCCAATAAGCCCATGCAGCCCGGCATGTGGTTCCAGGTTGAGCTGCCGAAGGCGCAGCTGGTTCGAGGGCTGAGCCTTGATTCAGCCGGTTCCGGCCTCGATCACCCGGTGGGTTACGAGGTCCAGGTCTCCGATGATGGGAAGAAATGGAGCAAGGTGCTTGCCAGCGGCAGTGGAAGCGCTCCGGAAACAGAGATTGCCTTCGCACCGGTCAGCGCGCGTCACATCAGGATTACCCAGACCGGTCGGCGGCCGGGCAAGTTCTGGTCGATCCACGAGCTCGGTATTTTCAGGGCTGTTGATCCCGCAACGGCGGCCTCGGCGGCAAAGAAGGTCGAGGCGCTTCCGCCGCTGAAGGAGCTGCTGAAGCTGAAGGGAGATGCAGGCCAGGGTAAGCTCGTCTTCGAGAAGAACTGTGTTTTATGCCACCAGGTTGGCGACAAGGGCGTCAATTTCGGCCCCAACCTCTCTGATGTCGGCCTGCGGCTTAAGAGGGAGCAGATCCTGCAATCGATCCTGGATCCGAACGCGGTGGTCGATAAGAAATACCTCGGTGTATTGCTGCAGACCAGGAAGGGACAGTTCCTGACCGGCTTTATCGAGGCTGAGGTTGACGGGAAGGTGATGTTGCGCCAGCAGGGCGGCAAGCTGAACCCGGTTCCGGCCTCCTCGATCGCGCTGAAGATTCCCCAGGAGAAAACCTTCATGCCCCTGGGGCTCGAAAAGGCCATGACGAAGGATGAGTTGCTTGGCCTGGTGGAGTAGCTCATCGGCCGCAGGGAGAAGCCGGCAGCAGCTAAGTAGCCCCCGGAAGGTGACTCTCAGCCGGCCGCCGGAGCCTTCTTTGACGCAGGAGCCCTGCGCCTGAAGAGATTCCTGATGACGTAGCCGAGGATGCGGGGGTTTTCCTGCAGGCGGCGGATGGAGTAGTCGAACCAGTCTTCGCCGAAGGGTACATAGACCCGGACCCTGTAGCCGCGGCTGAGCAGCTCTTCGAGTCGTCCGCCCATGGGCACTCCATGGAGGACCTGGAATTCGAGCTGCCCTGGCGGGACCTCGTGTTCGGTGATCCAGTCCTGCAGTGAATCAATCAGGATGGTGTCGTGGGTGGCAATGGCTGCGTAGCCTTTTCCCCTGAGGATTGTCTTTACAGCGAGGCTGAAGTTTTCGCGGATTTCAGCGGCGGTGGTGAGAGAGATCTCTTCGGACTCAGGGTAGATGCCCTTGCAGACCCTGCAGTTGAAATCCGGACCGCAGAGCTTCTCAATATCAGGGATCGTCCGCTTGAGACGCGCCTGCAGGACCATCCCCGTTCCTTCGTGGCTCTGCCTGCATTCCTGGTAGAGCGCGATGGTCTCATCTGTATATTCAGAGCTCTCCATGTCGATGCGGAGGAAGTTTTCATGCTGGCGAGCCCTGGCTGCGAGCTCGAGCAGGTTCTCCCGCGCCGGGTTGCCGGGCAGTCCGAGTCCGAGATGGGTGAGCTTCAGGGAGATATTGCAATCGAGTCCTCTCCCGGCGATGAGCTCGTAGAGCTGGAGGTAGGCATCTTTTACCCGGCCGGCCTCATCGGGGGTTTCCACATGTTCACCCAGTATGTCGAGAGTGGCTGAATATCCCCGGGAATTCAGTCCGGCGACCACCTCCAGCGCACTCTCAAAGGTGGTGCCGGCAACGTACGGCCTGGCGAAGGGGCGGGCGGCCCATTTCGGCAGCAGTTTCAGGATCCCGGCAAGTACTGAGTTGAAAAAAGGCATGCTCAGCCGATCCGAAAGGTGCGGTTGTCGCCAGACAATATCCATCCGAAGGCAGCAGGAGTCAACTTTGGCCGGGGCCGGGTGCTGGCCGGATGCACCTCCCCGGTTTTTTTTGCGCGAAATTTGCAATCAGGTATGTGTCTTGTTATAGTTCCATTTCCGGCGCATTTTGGCCGGAGCCGGGGGGCAGCGGTAGGGACGTAAAAGAAACCGGAAGTCGCAAGAGACGTATGAAAAGAGGTTTTGGAGATCTTCTGGTCTTAGAGGAGTTTACAGATGATGGTCGGGTTCTCCCCCAAGGTGGCTATCGAGAGGTGTTCGGCGCTTCACAACGACAGTGAAAAGCCGCGCTTCTTATAAGCCCCGACAGCGGCGCAGGTTTCTTGTTGGAAGAGCACTGTGCCGGAGAGTACCCCCAGGTAGCTGCAGTGGTTCCAGTGGTCATAGGCGACACAGGTGAACCAGGTTGCCGGTGAGGGGTGAGTGAGTTCAGGTCTTTCGTTTTTGCGAGGCACTGAAGGCGGCCCTGTTGTCGCTATTCGCCGGAATTCGAGTCGCCAGTCTTGGTGCGCTTGCCGGTCGAGGTGTCTCTATTCGGCTGAAAAGGAGTGTGAAGATGAAGAGGGAATGCATGGAAGAGCTGCGTGGTCTTATCAATTTGATCCGCAGCGAAGGAAGGGACAGAAGGCAGGCAGCTGTAAAGATCAGGTGGGTGCTTCTTTCCCTGCTGAAGGACATGCCGAAGCTGGAGCGGGCACCGGCCGTGGTGCGCCGCCATCGGTGGATGCCCCCTGGCGGCTCACACAGATGGAATTGAATGGCACGGTGGATGGGTAAGTGATTGCTGGAGCTTTTGATGGAGACATTCGATGCACGAGTACGATTTCGACTACAAGGACAGGGTGCGTGGTCCGGGCCTTCCTATTTACAGGGTCCACAACGGCGGAGGCCTGCCCCTCTCCTGGATTGTGGTGGCGCTGGTGTTGTTTCTCCTCTTTGGCTGAGCCGGGCGGGGGAGCAGGCTGTTGAGGGAGCAGGCTGTTAAGGGAGCAGGCAGAGAATCCCCCGAAAGAGTGTGTGAGTGAAGAGTGAAAATGCGGTGCTGGAGAGAAGGGAAGGAGAACGGATGAGATTTCGGGGAATGTTGCTGCTGGCAGGGCTGGTGTTATTTCCGGTTGTCTCTCTCGAGGCTGCCGGCTGGTCCTACCGCGAAGCGGTCCGTTACCAGGGAGTGGGCTCGGTAAAAGAACAGGCAGCTGGCTGGGTTTTTCTCGAAGGCGGCCATGAGCTCTATGTCAACTACACCGGTATCAAGTGGCGGGAGGTTGCAGGCTGGAAGGCAGGCCGGGCCCTGGCCATTTCCTATAAACCTGAGACAGGGGCTGTCCTTCTCGACCCGGCCAGCGGTAAGCAGGCCTTCATCCTTGCCAGCTCGAAGTTGCATCCGATCGACATTATGTGGAGCAGGAAGCTGAAGGCTGCTCCCAGCACGAAAGCCTCGGTTCAGTGCTGCGTCGATACGGGCAAGCTGTGGGACAGGGAGCTGAACCGTGTCTACCGGTTCCTGCTGGCGCAGAGCAGTCCCCGCCCTTTCAGCAGCAAGGAGAAGGAGCAGCTGGTCAATGCCCAGCGCAAATGGATTCAATTTCGCGATGCCCAGTGCGCGGCGATCAGGACGGTTTATTCAAAGCGCTCGGACAGTGTTCGGCGCGTATACGCTGCTGAGTTCCAGATGAAGGTCACCCGGCAGCAGGTGTTACGCCTGAGCAGCTTTCTCCACCCGAGGTACAGGAAATAGAGAGTCATGGAGGCCTGGAGGGAGATTTTTACGCAAGTTATTCAATTAGGACGGGTTGCGCCGGGCAAGAGGATTGTCCACCACAGGCGGGACCAGGGTGAGTCGGTTGGTTTCAGGAGCATGGAGGTAGGAAGATGGTAATGATGATAGAACCCGAGGCAACAGGAGTCCTTGCAGGCCCCCCCGAGAGGGCTGCAGGGACAAGCACAGGCCTCGCAGTCGAGCGCGAAGATATTTGTTTTTACAATGTGGCCGCAGACCGGTTACGGATCGAGGTGAAGGTTCAAAACAGGAGCAACACTCCCTCGACCCCTGAACCAATGCTGCTGCAGTTCGCGGCCTTTGGCGCCTTCGTGCCCTGGACGCCCCTGCAGCTGCTGCGGGTGCCGCGGATTCGTCCCGGTGGCAGCACCCTGGTCAGCACCGAGGTGGTCGTCCGTGAAGATGGCACCCTTGTGGCGGAGGATGGAGGCGCCTTTTCCGAGGACCGGGCCCGCTACCGGGCCGCCCTGAGGACCATCCAGGACAACGACCAGCTGAAGACCATGAGCGCCTGGCAGGTGGTGGCGCGAAAGGTGCGGGACCAGCTTGCCGGCGACCGGTCAAACAGGATGGGTTCCCGCAGGATTGCCCCCCGGCCTGGAGCGGAAAAGACGCAGGAGCAGGTCAATGAAAACCGAGCCAGGCGTCTTCTGATTTCCAGGACCAGCAAAGCCGATGTCGAAGAGTGGTTTGGCCTCGAGCCCGAGGAGGGGCCCCGGGTTGACCTCCACCAGGGCCGCAGTGCGCACTGGGTCGGCAATATCAACGTGCTGATGAACGGGGTGGATGTCGAGCGCCACGAGGCTCGCGCCTTCCGGATTTATCCTGAGAAGGTCAACAGGAGCTGGTTCTTCCTCGGGGGAGAGCCGGAGGATGTCGTTTGCTTCGACATGTGGCCATCAGGCGAGGGCTGGTCAACCCGGCTGTTTAGCACCAGGAGAGCCAAGGACCTCAGGGAGCAAAGGGCGTTGTTGCGTTTTATTGGGGAGCTTGAAATGAAAACCTACCCGGGCGAATTGATTGAGCCCGGGCAGTGGGCGTGCCTGGGAGTTGCCCCAAGCGTTGCTGTCGAGATCTGTCCGCCGGCGGATGCCACCAAGGGCACCCTGGGGATCCAGGTTCGTATGAAGTCTCCCGGCAGCGAGAAGGTTCGCAAGGCGGTGGTTGAGTTTGATTTTTCCGAGTCGGCGGTGGGGCCCGGTTGCTACACGGTTGGCGGGAGTTAAGAGAGTTTCCTATCCTTAGCGCTTGGATTGCCGGGGTCTTCCCGAGAAGTAGCTTTGATTCTCAAGGGAGATCCCGGGCAATCCATTTTTGCCCGGAAAGGAAGAACAGGGAGGAACAGGAGGACGAGGGATGAAGGAGGTGAAGGTGCTGCAGCAGAAATTGCCCGCGAATCCGCCTGCTGAGCTTAAAAGATGAAAAAATAATTCGGCCCTGTGAAGCGGCCGGGGTGGGATTCGATTCTGATGGGCCGGGCGCTCCGGGCCTTGTCCTCCCCTGGCTTCCGGGGCTGCGGCGTAAATCAACTGCAGCCTTGACTTAGAATTTCGTCCGCCCTTTTGTGCCGATGGGTGGAGGCGGGAAGGCTGACCGGCTGCTTTTTGCCGCGCTGGCTTGCCGAGCCAAGATTAATTTTCAAAGTTGGTCCTGAGGTATAGCCATGAACAGATCATTTCGAGTAAAATGCTTTTGTTGGTTAAAGAGGTTGGAGACTTAACGAGGCCTGCTAACGGACTGAAGCCCGAAAAAATAAGAAGTTTGCTCAGCGAAGAGTCAGTCAACTCCCGCTGAAGCGTTGAAACTGGTGGACGAGGTCGTGGCTCAGCTGCGCCCTTGTCCTCTTTTTTTTGCCCGGGCCTCACCGGCTCAATACCAGTCCTCGATGACCTCTTGCGCGAGTCCGAAGGCTGTTGTCATTCCGTTGCCGCCGCAAACCAGTGCGACCCTGGAGGCTTCGGCCACCTGCAGGACGAGCTCGCTGTGGTGGGCATGGGCCGGGTAGACGGCACTCCACCTTGCTGCGATCTCCGGCCTGGGGATCTCCAGCATGGCCTGGAGGTACTCGCTGATCTTTTGATCGATGGCGGGGTCATCTTCGCTAGGCGGGTTGAAAGCATAGTGATGGGAGTCCCCTGTGATGATCTCGCCATTGCTGTTCTGGGCTGCGAATACCGTGATTCCAAGGCGGTCAAGGTCTTCGTGCTCCCTGAGGATGCGCTCCTGCATGGGGCCCAGGCCTGCGCACTCCCCCAAGGCGGGGTAGCTGCGGAAGGCGAGGCTGTCGGTGACCATGGCGCCGAGCTTCCAGCCCGGCGGCTGGGGGCGGGTCTTCAGCATCTGCAGCTTGCAGCGGGTCATCCCGCTTTCGCTGAACACGTCCGGAAAGAGTGTCTCGAAATCGGCTCCTGAGCAGACGAGGATGCGCTCGGCGCTAAAGGCCCCGCGAGAGGTCTCCAGCAGGGGCGCGACGGCCTGGTGGACCTCGGTATCAAAATAGAAATCGACAGCGAGGGTCTCTTCGAGAAAAGAGCTGATCCGGGCAAGCGCCTGCTGTGGCTCAACCAGCGTCTCCTGGCGGCTCTGCAGTCCTCCCAGGATGCCCCTTGAGCCGGCAGCCGGGAAGGAGGCGGCGACCTCCCGGGCGGAGAGCAGGTCGCAGTCATAGCCTCGCTCAGCGGCAGTGCTGGAGAACTCTTCGAGCACGGCAAGCTCATCGGGGTGGCGCGCCAGCAGCAGTGAACCGCAGGGGTCGTTCCAGACGCCAGCCTGGGTAAAGAGCTGCTGCCAGGTTTCCATGCTGCTGAGGGCCCGCTCCCTGATCTTTCCAGGTGCCTGGCCGATGGGCCACAGCATCCCGAAATTCTGCACAGAGGCCCCAGAGGGTTTTTCATGGCGTTCAAAGACTGCGACACAAAGCCCTCTACGAGCGGCTGAAAGGGCGTGTGCCAGTCCGACAATTCCTCCACCGACGATACCCAGGTCGTAGTGCTTGTTGTTGGGGTTCGACATTGTTAAATGCTTTGCTGGAACAGTTTACAGGTACAGGGATGCCACCGAGGGAGAGAAATTTCCAAAATGTGGCAGGGGCACAGAAGAGGAGTTAAGCTTTCCCGGTCTGCCGGCCGCCGGGAGGATCCTGCTATCTGAAAGGAGGCTCGATTGCTCTTTGTGCCCGTTAACAACAAGCCTGTAAACAGCCTGGATCATAACTTACCCAACCGGCTGCACAGGTGGTGGCTCTTCTTTTCCAGGGTTCTATGCAGAGGTTCAGGGAGAGGCTCGCGCAGAGGTTTGCGTAGAGGTTTGCGTAGAGACTTGTACAGGGATTTACCCGGGGTCCCCTTCGCCCGGCCCCGCCGTTTGAATCAAAAACGCGGGGCTCTTCTCTGTGTTGCAGCTGCCCTCTTTTACCCTGCTCTCACCGGTAGTGATGTGCTCAGCCAGTCTCCCGGCGACAAGCCGGAGCCTGGCGCAGGAAAGAAACGGACACCGGCAAGCCAACCGGTGAAGAGCAGCGAAGAGCCCCCCTGTCCTTCGCCCTGTACCAACAGTGCCCGGGCCCCGCACATCACCCCGGCAGAGGTGGTCCGGGGGCGGGCCTTCCTGGAGTGTGCCTCGGTACACTTCGGAGGGTTCATCCCGGGCTACGGTGGCTTTGAGATCTTTGGAGTCGGCCGCAATGACTGCCCGGCTGTGGAGACCTATGTCCCATCTCATTTCAGCTCTGTTCCGGCTCCCTGCAGGGATTGCCAGTGGCAGGATGGGGCTACCATCAGGGAGAGAGAAAATTCCTGCAGCCAGCAGCTCAATTTTCTTTTCATCGCCATGCCCAATTGTGTTCGAGGAGGGTGGGTGAACACATCTGAAAGGGTCAGGACCTGCAGCCGGGAGCTGGCCTGTCACCGGGAGTCGGGGGGCATGAGGCTGCCCGGAAAGGGACTGAGATGACTCGTGGGAAAAGAGCCTGCCCCCCGGGCGCGCGGCGGCTGCGATGTCTTGCCGGGGTTCTGCTTGCCTTGCTCCTGCCCGCCCTGGTGCCGGCCCTTGTCCCGCTTCGGGAGCCCGGGAAGCAGCCAGGTTTCTGTGGTTCCGGGCAGGCCGGCAACCCGGGTACCTTCCTGCCGGAGTTGTCTGTGCCGGAGCACCCGGAGGCCGGTTCCGTTCCACCGTTTTCCCCGGCTGCACCGAAGCACCGGCGGGGCGTGCGGGAGGGCTGGTTGCCCGGGGGCTCCCCGGGCCTTGTCCCTGCCCTCGGGATGAGTGGAGGGATCGAGGATATCGATTTCCTGCTCGAGCTCCTGGGGCACGAGGCCGGCGGTGAGGAGGTGGCGCTTGTTACAAAGCTGCTGGGATACAACCGTGACCTGGAGGAATTTCCTGCTGCCCTCGTTGAGCGGATCCTTGCCGGCCCGGCCGGAGTGGACCAGTGGCCGCCTGTTCTCCTGCTGGACCTGAGCCTGAAAATACTCTGTTCTCCAACCTGGCGAAAAGGAGCAGGTTCTTCTGCAGCAAGGCATGCGATCGAGCTGGTGCTGGCTGAGTATAGCGGGCTCTATGCGGCCGCAGGAGACCTCCTGGGGGCTGTAGCAGAGACCGTTACAGAGTCCGAAGGTCTGGCCGCAGAAGACCTTGATGGGCTTCTGAGGCTGTCTGAGAGCGTCCCAGGCATGAAGGGGCTGGTATTAGCCGCTGCAGAAAGGCTGAAGCAGCAGGATCCCGGCTGGCCCCGAAAAAGCCTGCAGGCTCTCCAGGAGTCTCTTCAGTCGGGGGCTCCAAAAGTAATGGCTGAGCTTGCCGAGGCCGCTGCGCTCAGCCAGCTGGAACCCGGTGAGGCTCTTGATTACATTGCCGAAAAGACAAGGGCCCCATCGGGGGCACCTGCCGGCAGGCTCTGGTGCCTGGAGAACTTCAGGGTGATCACTGCCAGGAGTGATGAAGAGGAGCTCGATCGTTGGATCAGGGACTCTGAGGCTGGAGCCGCCAGCAGGTTGCTTGTTTCGGCGCTGAGCTACCAACGGCATTCCCGCCTGCTTGAGAGCCTGGCCTTTTCCGGCAGCTACAGCTGGCGCCTGCAGGCCGGGGCGGTGGTGAAGATCTCAGGCTACCGCGCAGATGAAGAGATCGCGCAGGCTGTCTTGTCCCTGCTGGAGGCCCGGGAGCCGGGTAGAGTTGACCTCTTCGTGCAGGCCGCAGAGAACCTGCTTTGCAGGAGCGGTCGCGGGGATTCCTGGTTCAGCCCGCTTGCAGATGGGCTGGCACGGTCCCTCTTCCTGGAGGGAGACCATCTAGCCCTGCCGGTCCGGCAGGATCTTGTGAGGGTGCTGGAGCTTTACCGCACTGCGGCCGCTCCTTCGCCGGGGCGAGGCAGGCAATGAAGTCTCTCAGCCGAAGAGGTCGAGGACGGGCTTGCCCTTGCCATCCTTGGTGGCGTAGAAGGGACGGTCCTCGATGATGGCGTTGTGTTTTGGAGAGATTCCCATGGCGTGAAAGATCGTTGAGTGAAGGTCCGTGATGGTGACGGGGTTCTCGATGGTCGTGCAGGGTCTCTCTTCTGCAGTCTTGCCGTAGGCGGCGCCTTTCCTGATGCCGCCGCCAAACAGCAGCACACTCGATGCGCTGGTGAAGTGGCGGTGCATGCCGTAGAACTTCATCTCGTTGATGACGTTGGGAACGTTCACCTGGTTGCGGACCTTCTTCTCCGGCTTGCCCTCGACCATGCAGTCGCGGCTGAACTCACTGGCCAGGACGATGAGCGTCCTGTCGAGCAGGCCGCGCTCCTCGAGATCGAGTACGAGCTGGGCGATGGGTGCGTCGATCTGCCGTTTCATGTCGGTGAGGCGGGTGTGGCCGTGCTCGTGGGTGTCCCACTGCTTGAAGGGGCCATATTCCGTTGTCACCTCGATAAAGCGGGCGCCCTTCTCTACCAGCCTGCGGGCCAGCAGGCAGCCGAGGCCGAACTTGCTGGTGTTGTAGGTCTTGTAGTTTTCCTCGGGCTCGAGGCTCAGGTCGAAGGCCTTCGAGGCCGGCGAGTTCATCAGGCGGTAGGCTGATTCGGCTGAGCGCAGCAGGGATTCTTTCTGGTAGTCCGAGCCGTTTCGGGCCACGGGGCTGGCCTCGAGCACCTTCCGGTAGGTTTCATAGCGCTTCTTGAAGCGATCGACGGTCATGCCGGCCGGGGGGCGGACCACCTTGACGGCCTGCTTGGGATCCGGCACCCGGAAGGGGCCGAACTCGCTGCCGAGGAACCCGGCGGTCTGGAAGGCCTTGATCTCTTCAGCCTCTCCGTTCCCCTCGTAGCGCTGGCCAATGTCGATAAAGGCCGGCATGGCCTCATCCCTGGGGCCGAGCGCCTGCGCGATCCAGGCTCCGAGGTGCGGTGCGGCAACGGTGAGCGGGGGCTCGTAGCCGGTGTGCCAGTGATACTGGTGCCGGGAGTGCAGGATGAAGCCCAGGTCTCCGAGGACATGGGTGCGCAGGATGGTTCCCCGGTCCAGCACGGCGGCGGTCTTCTCCAGTCCCTTGGTGAATTTCACGCCATCGACAGCGGTCTCGATGCTCGGGAAGCTGCACAGGAGCTCGTTGGAGGGCAGTCCCTTGCGGAAGGGTGTGTAGCGCTTGTGGTCGAAGGTCTCGGTGTGGGCCATTCCTCCCGCCATCCAGAGGACGATCACGGAGTCGGCTGTCGCTGCCGGTGCAGCCGGCGCGGCTCCTGCAAGCCTGGGCGCTCCTGCTGCGAGCGCGCCGAGAGTGGCGGCACCGGCAGTTTTCAGGAAGTCGCGGCGGCGAAGGTTTGTTTCCGGCTGTTTGCTGTTTGTCGTCATGGTCTTATGTCGGCTGTGGGGTTTGTGGTCAATAGATCAACTGGAATTCAGGGTGCATCAGGATCGTCCAGAGCAGGTCCTGGATGCCCTGTGCGGCTGCGGGCGTTCCAACGAGGGCCTTGAGGGTGTCGAGCTCGGCAGGTGAGGGCTCCCGCGAGAGGCCCCTCTTGTAGACGGCCTTGATGAGCCCGGCGGTTGACTTGTGTTCCTGCGCCAGGAGCTGCCCGGAGTTCCAGGAGATGATCTTGTCCAGGGCCTTTCCGTTGGTCAGCTCAAGAGCCTGCAGAAGGGTGGTCACGGATTCTCTCCGGCTGACGACCTGTTCACGGTTGGGGCGCCCGAGCGCCACCTGCAGCTGGTCGGCAAAGGCCAGCGAGGAGCGTGCCTCGACGGCCCCGGCTCCCGGGTTGGCCGAGCGGAAGTGGCCACCGATGTTCCAGGGGGCGGCATCGAGGCCGCCTATGCGGAAGGAGGCCTTCCATTTCGTATCCGCGGTTTCCGGCTTCTGCCATCCCTTCAGGTTTTCGAGGGTGTGAAGCCAGGCAGAGCTGGTTGACTCTTCGAAAAGAGGGGCGCCTTTCTGGTCCATTCCCTTCAGGGAGACGATGAGACCGGCCGGGTTGCCTCCGCCGAAGCCGCTGCCGTTGCTTGCCCGTACAGCAAGAAGGTTCTTTCCGATCCTCAGCTTCCTGCCGGGGTTGACCGAGACAGGAGTGTTCCACTGGGAGCTTTCAAGGAGCTTCTCTCCGTTGAGGTAGAGGACGAACTGGTTGTCGGCTGTTGCGCTAATGACCGCGGTGGGAGGAAGCTTGTCGAGCTTGAAGCTGTGCCGGAAATAGACAACCTGCCCGTCGGGGGCCGTGTTGTAGCCCTTATCCGACCAGATCCATTCGGCCTTCGAGGCGCCGGGGGTGCTGTCGGCGGCTGAGCTTGAGTGGACCTTCACGGCAATCTTGTATTGTCCGCCCTGTCCGCGCCCATCTCTCTTCCCGGGCCGGATATCATCGCGGTTGCCCGAGCCGGCGAGGCTCCAGGCGGCGTCGATGAACTGCTCGGCGGACAGCCGCTTCACCAGGGGGCCGCGGAATACGTACTCGCTTCCCGGGCCATCTTCGCGTTTCTCATCGATGGCCGGGAGCCTGTAGGCCCTGGAGGTCGTGATGAGCTTCAGGGTGTGCTTGAGGTCGTAACCGTTTTTGACCAGGTCGCTTGCCAGCCAGTCAAGGAGGTCCTGGCTCCAGGGCTCCATGTCCATGTTATCGAGGGGCTCGATAATCCCCCGGCCGAAGGCGACAGCCCACAGCCGGTTGACGATGGTTCGCGAGAGGCGTCCGTTTTCCGGCAGGACCAGGAGGTCTGCAAGCTGGCGGAGGCGCTCATTGCGCGAAACCTTGGCGTTGATCTCCCCCAGCTCAGGGTAGAGGAAGGCCACCTTCGAGGTCTCACCGGTCGGCTTGTCGCAGCGGTGTAATTTTAGCGGGCCGTTGGCAAAGACCGAGGCGAAGGCATAGGAGTCCTTGAGCTTCCAGTGGTTGACAAAGCTGTCGTGGCAGGAGGCGCACTTGAGATTTGTACCGAGAAAGACCTGCGCAACGTTCTGGGCCGCCTGGATCTCAGGGCGCTGGCTCTCGTTAACGACTCCGCGCCACTTGATCCCCCGGATAAACCCGCCACTGCCCGACACCGGGCTGATGAGCTGGTGGACAAAGCGGTCGTAGGGAAGATTCTCATAGAGGCTCCGGTAGAGCCACTCGGTGATCTGCCCCCTGCCGCCATCGATGAAGCCGGTGCCCTTGTAGGCATTGCGGAGGATATCGTTCCAGAAGGTGAGCCAGTGCCCGGTGTAGCGCCCCCGGTTATCCAGGAGGCTGTCGATGGTGGCCTCCCTCGCCTCCGGCGTGTCGGCCGCCGGATTGCCCGAAGGCGGCAGCAGGCCAACCAGGTCAAGCCAGGCCCTGCGGCGGAAGGCGCCCTGGGAGATGCTTCTCTCGGCCTTCACTCCGTGTTTTTTGAAGTAGGGCTTCAGCAGCAGGTCGATCGGGTTGTCGCCGGCCTTGCCGGCAGGCAGCGC
>CAZTRG010000232.1:0-8281 GCA_964615885.1 uncultured Planctomycetia bacterium
AGCCGCTGCCAGCTGTGCTTCAAGTTCAGCCACCCGGTCGCTCTGGTCGACAGGACAGACGATCTCAACAGGCTCCGGCCCGCCCTGGAAGAGCCCGCGCAGGTAGTAGGTGGCATCGCTGATGTCGCGCTCGCCATCTCCGTTGGTATCCCCGTTGACGGTCTGCCCGGCCGCACCACCAAAGACCAGCGGTGAAGTAACAGACAGGGCAAAGAGACCAAGACTCAGAACAAGAACGACTGCAAGCAAACGATTCATCAGAACTCTCCTGTGAGAATGAAAAACAACTGTCAGCGCGAGATAATAGGCGAGTGCACGGGCAGAGGCAAGAATACCCTCAAGGCCCCATCAAAAAGACCCCCGGCAGTGGTCATTTACATGTCAATACCATGTCAACAGGGGCCTTCAGAGCAGACGCCAAAAAAGAGACCCCTGCACAACTCGTTGTCGTGCAGGGGTTTTCGTGGTCGGGGCGATAGGATTCGAACCTACGACCTTCTGACCCCCAGTCAGACGCTCTGCCAGGCTGAGCTACGCCCCGTCAAATCCGCAGCCGGCTCCCGGGAATTGAGGTGCCCATGCGGTCCGAAATCCACATGTTCGCCGATCAACCCCGGAAGCAGACCACGAAGCCGGGAGTATACGGCATAGAAGGGATTTACAAAAAGATTTTTGAGCTTCCTGCAGCATTCATCTGGTGCCTGCTTGCTTCAAAGCCAGCCCCAAGCCATCATCTGGCTGTGCAAGGTAACTCCCCCACCCAATACCAACTGTTGATCCTGCTGCTGGGCACCCTGGTGCTGCCCATCGGTGGCTATCAAAGCCCGGTCGCGGCAGCTGAAGTCTTCGTCGATATCTCAAAGACCGCCGGGCTGAATGTTCGCCATGAAAATGGCGCGCGGGGGGCCAAGCTGCTGCCGGAGACCATCAACGGAGGCGCCGGCTGGCTTGACTACGATGGAGATGGGCACCTAGATCTTTACATCGTGCAGGGGCACAGCGACTCCAGCAAGGCTTTCGCCCCAGGGGATACCGGGAACCGACTGTACCGCAATACCGGCAAGGGGCGCTTTGTCGACGTGACTGACAAGGCAGGGGTCGGCGACAGGGGCTATGGCTCGGCTCTCGCGGTCGGCGACATCGACAACGATGGCGACCAGGATCTCTACGTCACCAACTTCGGCCGCAACACGCTCTACATCAACAATGGCGATGGCACCTTTGCCGACGCAACGGCGAGCGCCGGGGTTGGAACCCCCTTCTGGAGCTCGAGCGCGTGCTTCGCCGACCTCAACGGCGACGGTCTCCTTGACCTCTACGTAGCCAACTACCTGCTCTATGACACCCGGGTCCACAAGGCCTGCTCCTCCAACAGGAAAAACCTCCCCTCCTACTGCCACCCCAACAAGTACAAGGGCGCCCCCGACTCTCTCTACCTCAACCGCGGCGGAGGGAAGTTCGAGGACGTCTCAAAACAGGCAGGAGTTGCAATCAGTGGCCGCATTCTCTCCAAGGGCCTCGGGGTGCTGCCGACCGACTACGATTCGGACGGAGACATCGACCTCCTGGTGGCCAACGACTCGGTGCCGAACTTCCTGTGGCGCAATCTCGGCGAAGGGCGCTTTGAGGATGCGGCTCTCGAGGCGGGAGTGGCCCTCAATACAACGGGCAGCCCCGAGGCCTGTATGGGTGTTGATGGCGGAGATGTCAACGGCGACGGGCTGCAGGACTACTTCCTGACCAACTTCTCCGAGGAGACCGACACGCTCTTCTTCGGTGAAGGCGATGGTTTCTTTGACGACAACACCCTGCGAAGCGGCCTTGGCAAGCTGACCTTTGACCCGCTGGGGTTCGGCACCCGCCTCTTTGACTACGACCTCGACGGTGACCTCGACATCTACGTCACCCGCGGCCACATCCTCGACAACCTCGAAGCCCTCCACCCCGGCTCCCGGCTGCAATACGCCCAGCCTGACCACCTCTTTGAGAACGACGGCAAGGGGAACTTCAGGGATGTCTCCGGGACCTCGGGGGCCTGGTTCGGGCGCAAGCTCGTCGGGCGCGCGGTGGCAAGTGCCGACTACGATTCCGACGGCGACCTCGCCCTCTTTATCGTGAACTCCGGGCAGGAATGCACCCTGCTTGAGAACCGGGCCGGGCGAAAAGGTTCCTGGGTCGGAATCCAGCTGCAGGGAAACGGCCCCTGCAGCCGGGACGCAGTCGGTTCAATGGTCACTGTAAAAACAGGAACAGGAACCCGCCACGTCGAGGCCCGCAACAGCCAGAGCTACATGGCCGCCAACGACCCCAGGATGATCCTCGCCATCGAGAAAGGGGCTGCAACAGCGCCGGCCATCGAGGTGCGCTGGAGCGATGGTCTGCGCGAAGTGTTCCCCGGCCTCCAGGCAGAACGCTACCACCTGCTGGTTCGCACGAAGGGCAAAAAGATCGAGAAGTAAGGCTTACTTGCGTGAGCGCTTCTTGGCGGCTTTCTTCTTAGCCGGCTTCTTCCTGGCTGAAGCCTTGGCCACGGTCTTCTTAGCCGGCTTCTTCTTAGCGGAAGCCTTGGCTGCCTTCTTCTTGGCAGGCTTCTTCTTGGCCTTCTTCTTGGCCTTGGGCTTGGACTGGTTCTCAGGCCGCAGCTTGCGCACCTCTTTACCGATCCGCCACATCTCGGACTCGCGGACCTCCTTGAGCTCCGCCTCGAGGCTCTCGCGGTAGTCATCCTTCGAGTTCACCCTCAGCACGCGGCGAGTCTCCGACCCATCGGCCACCTTGCCGTAGAGCTGCTTGAAGACCGGCTTCGAGCACTTCTTGAAGCGCTTGTACCAGTCGAGCGCGCCGCGCTGGGCGGTGGTCGAGCAGTTGGCGTACATCCAGTCCATGCCGTTCTCGGCGATGAGCGGGTAGAGACTCTGGGTGGCCTCTTCGACTGTCTCGTTGAAGGCCTCTGAAGGAGAGTGCCCCTTCTCGCGCAGGACCTCGTACTGGGCAAGCCACAAGCCGTAGATGGCACCCATGAGCACACCTCGCTCGCCGGTCAGGTCGCTGTAGACCTCTTTCTTGAAGGTCGTCTCGAAGAGGAAGCCGCTGCCGATGGCGATCCCGAGCGCGATGCAGCGCTCGCGAGCGCGGCCGGTGAAGTCCTGGTCAACGGCAAAGCTCGAGTTGATGCCGCGGCCCTCGAGGAAGAGGCGCCGCACGGTGGTGCCTGAACCCTTCGGGGCGACAAGGATTACATCGACGTTGTCAGGAGCGATCACGCCGGTAATGTCTGAATAGGTCACGCTGAAACCATGCGAGAAGTAGAGAGCCGCTCCCTCCTGCAGGTTGTCACGGATAATCGGCCACTGGTCCTTCTGGCCTGCATCGCTGAGCAGGTACTGGACAACCGTTCCGCGCCTGACGGCTTCAGGAATATCAAAGAGGGTCTTGCCGGGCTTCAGGCCATCTTTCTTAGCCAGCCTCCAGCTGGGGCCGTTCTTGCGAACACCGACGATGACCTTAACGCCGTTGTCGCGCATATTGTGCGACTGGCCGCGTCCCTGGACGCCGTAACCGATCACGGCGACGGTTTCTTTGCCGAGGATCTTACGCAACTTGGCCGGCGGAAAATCCTTCCGCTCAACGATCTTTTCCTTCACTCCACCGATGGATAAGGTCTTCATCTGTACTCCTGGTTTTCTTTTAAGCAGCTTCGGTCGCCAGCCCGGCGGGAAACGCATCGATACGTCTGGCGTGCAAGCTGACTTTTATAACTGATTGCGCCTTGCTGTGCAATGTAGACCATGACAGGGCCCTGTCCCCCTCTGGGCTTCAAGAGCCGCATTTGTTATGCTTTGGCCCCATGAACGGAACGAGCCGGGTATTTATCTCCTTGCTGGCCCTGGCCGCCTCGCAGGTTATCAGCCCTGCCGGGGCACCGGGGGAAGACCTCCAGGAGCAGGTCGCCGCCATCATGAAGCGGCCCCTCTTCAAGGGCAGCTCCTTCGGGATCCTCGTCACCGAGCTCGAAACCGGCAAGGTGGTCTATGCCCATCGCCCCCTGGCGCTGCTGGCTCCGGCCTCCACCACCAAGCTCGTCAGCTGCGGCGGCGCACTCGGCATACTCGGCAAGGACTTCCGCTTCCGCACGAATGTCGTCAGGACAGGGGACCTCGAAGACGGGTCGGTGAACGGAGACCTCGTCCTGGTGGCCAGTGGTGACCCGAATCTTTCCCAGCGGCCAGCCGGCAAGGGGCGCCTCCGCTTTGTTGACAGGGACCACAGCTACGCCGGCTTCAGCGAGGCAGACCTCGTCCCGGGTGACCCCCTCAAGGTGCTGCGCGAGATGGCCCGCAACATCGCTGCACGTGGGGTCAAGGAGGTTAAGGGCGATATCGTCGTTGACGATGGGCTGTTCAAGGAAACCAGTGACTCCTTCGTCGGCGACTTCAGCGCCATCTGCATCAACGACAACCTGGTCGATTTCGTCATCAGCCCCGGCGCCCAGCCAGGAGAGAAAGCGAGGGCAAGCTGGCAACCCAGCCTGGACCCGGTCAAGGTCAGGATCGAGGCGCGAACTGTCGGGAAGGACGGCGTGCGGAGGCTCTGGGTCGAGAGCTTGGCCGGCCCCGCCTCCTTTGTCGTCAAGGGAACGATCCCTGCCGGCTCCAGCCCCACCGTGCGGGTCGGCCGGTTCAAAAATCCTGCCCTTGCCGCTGCCCACCTCTTCGCCGCTGTGCTTGAAAAGGAAGGTATCCGGATCAAGGGCGAGGCCCAGCAGGCGAGCTTCGGCCCGGCGCTCTACATGGACTACGAGGTGGTGGCACGCCACATCTCTGCACCCTTCTCTGAAGCCGTCCGGGTCTGCCTCAAGGTCAGCCACAACCTGCACGCAACCATGTTCCCGGTCCTTGTCGGGGCCCTTCACGGCAAGCGCGGTGACCGCCTCACCGGCTATGGGAAAATCCGCGAGTTCTTCGCCAGGGGCGGCCTGGCCGTCGACACGGTCCTGCTGCAGAGCGGCTCGGGCGGCGGACGGGCCGACTCGCTCTCCTCCCGTTTTCTTGTCGACCTGCTCCAGTTCATGGCCGGGCGCGAAGACTTTCCCCAGTTCTTCGATGCGCTCCCCATCGGTGGCATCGATGGGACCATCTCCAGCCGCTTTAAGAATTCACCCCTCTGGGGCCGGGTGCGCGCCAAGACCGGCACCCTGGTCTACAAGGGCTCCTTCAACAACCAGTGGATCTACCTCTCCAAGGCCCTGGCGGGCTACATTGACCTGCGCACCGACAAGCGGCCCAACGACATGCTCTGCTTCGCTATCCTCATCGCCAACACCGTCAACAAGGACAGAAGCCGCACGGTCAAAGAGCTCTTCGGCGCCCAGGAGGATATCCTGGAGGCCGTCACCAGCCACTGGCGAAAAGACGCCGGGGCGCTTCCGAAGAAGCCCTGATGGCCATTTAACCCCGGCACCGTGGCAGGGCATGTGGTAAGTTTTCAGGCAATGAGAGCCCGACGCATCCTTCCCATCCTGCTCCTCATCCTCACCGGCAGCCTGGCGACACTCCAGGGGCAGGAAGCTGCAGGCGGACCGGCCTCCTACCAGCTTGAATTCGACAGCACCCGCCCCCTGCTCCCCATCCGCGACAACGACAGGAAGCTGCTCCCCGTCGGCCTGGCCACGGTGACCATCAAGGCGCTTGATGGCTCCGGGAAGGTCCTGGCCGGGTTCTCCGGCACCGTGAATATCGAGGGCGCCTGGAGGGACGGTAAAAAGATCGAGACAGCCGGTCCTTTTTCCGACGGCACCTTCAGGCTCGAAAACTTCGAGATGCCTGGTGGGGCCCTGGTTGTAGAGAATAAAAAAGGCTTCGCCTACAAGACGGTTCTTCCCGGCTGGCTGACCCTGATGCCCCCGCTGGTGGCGATCGTGCTGGCCTTCCTGACCCGCCAGGTGCTGGTGGCGCTCTTCTGCGGTGTCTGGGTTGGAGCCTGCCTGTCCTACAGCCTCAATCCCCTGCGCTCTTTCCTCTATTCCATCGACACCTACATTGTCGGGGCCCTGGCCGACACCAGCCACGCGGTCGTCATCCTTTTCAGCTTCGGACTCGCCGGCACCATCGGGGTCATCACCCACATCGGGGGGATCCGCGGCATCGTCGAGGTGGTTTCGCGCTGGGCGAAGGGACCTCGCAGCGGGCAGGTCGCCACCTGGTTCCTCGGCCTCTTTGTCTTTTTCGATGACTATGCCAACTCCCTGATCATCGGCAACACCATGCGCCCCTTCACCGACAAGGTGAGGGTCAGCCGGGAGAAGCTCGCCTTCATCGTCGACTCGACGGCTGCACCTGTTGCGACCATCGGGATCATCTCCACCTGGACAGCCTTCCAGATCGGGCTGGTCTCCCAGGAGGAGGCCCTCAGCGACAAGATCGGCGACCCCTACATGTTCTTCCTCGAATCGATCCCCTACAGCTTCTACAGCATCCTCACCCTCTTCCTGGTCCTCATCTGCGGACTCATGCTCAGGGACTTCGGCCCCATGCGAAAGGCCGAAGAGCGCTGCCGCAGCACCGGCAAGGTCCTGCGTGATGGCGCCAAGCCGCTCTTTGACGACACCATGGGCCAGCTGGGTTCTTCCAATGACCTCAAGCCGCGTTGGATCAACGCGGTCCTGCCCATCTTCTGCGTGATCGCCTTCACCCTCATCGGGCTCTACACAACCGGGCTGGGCGCGCTGGAAGAGGCGGCCGCCGGTGGTGATCCTGCCGCTGCAACAGCAGTCATCAATGGCAACATCGGAGACATCATCCGCAAGGGCGACTCCTTCAGTGCGCTGCTGTGGGGAACCATGGGCGCCAGCTTGGTGGCCATCCTCATGGCGCTCGGGCAGCGCTTCTCTCTCGATGAGACCATCTCTGCCTGGATCAACGGAGCCCGCTCGATCATCCTGGCGCTCATCACCCTGCTGCTGGCCTGGTCGATCGGGGCTGTCTGCAAAGACATTCATACCGGCGCCTACGTGGCGAGCATTTCCAGCGGGGTGCTCACGCCTGAGATCCTGCCCCTGGTTGCCTTCATCTCTTCGGCAATCATCGCCGTGGCAACCGGAACCTCCTACGGAACCATGGGCCTCATGGTTCCCATCTTTCTCGGACAGCTCATCTTCCCCCTGGCTGAAACGGCCGGGCTCGATGACGAGACCTCCCGCCACCTCGCCCTGGCGCTACTGGCTGCAATACTCGGCGGCTCGGTGTTCGGCGACCATTGCTCACCGATCTCCGACACGACGGTTCTCAGCTCGATGGCCTCCGGCTCCGACCATATCGACCACGTCAAGACCCAGCTTCCCTATGCCATGCTGAGCGCCGGGGTCTGCGTCCCGGTCTACCTGCTCATCGGCTATGCCGGCCTGAGCCCCTGGCTGGGGATTGCTGTCGGCCTGGCAGGGGTCTTCATCGCCTTCCGTTTCCTTTCAAAGGATACGGGGGCCAGCGTGGAAGCCGGCGACTCAGGCGCCTGACACCCGGCCCGCCAGGATGGTGTTCCGGACTTTTACGTCGAAAGCCCCGGGTGCCCCGGCCAGCTCCAGCAGCAGGATGTCAGCGCGGGCCCCTTCCTCGAGGCGGCCCCTCTCCCCCGTACCAAGCAACCGGGCCGGATTGGCCGAGCACATCTGTGAAGCAGCGGCCAGGGACTCCTCCACCGCAAGGGCGGGGTGGTGCCTGGTGTGGACACCCTCCATCTCAACACTGAAGAGATTCAGCAGGTTCTCAAAGACCTCCCGCATACCGATCGCCGCCCCGAAGAGCGCGCCGGCATCCGATGTCCTCTCTGCCATCTCGATCTCCTGGGGGGAGCGAACCACCCGGAGGTAGGCGCCATCGGCTGCAGGCTCTCCCTCCATACCGCAGAGCTCAAAGGGCTCGGTGGGTGCACCCGTCCCGAACCCGGCATCGCTGATTCCAATGCAGCGGGAGATCTCTTTGCGGCAGACCCAGTCACGGACCAGCTGTGGATGGACGTGGTAGCCATCGACGATCAAGGTCGCGAAGAGCTTGTCGTTGCGCAGGGTCTCCTCCAGCAATCCCCCGTCGTTGAACACCTTGAGGCTGCTGCCGGTGGGGCCGTTGCCGAGGTGGATCACAAAGCGAAGCCCGGCCTCGATCGCCTCGCGCAGGCATTCAGCATGCGGCTTGGCATGGCCACAGCCCACCACCACGCCTCGTGAGGTCGCCTCCGCCACCAGGCTGATGGCCTCGGGCGTTGTTTCAGGGGCGATATTGATCATCGT
>CAZTRG010000233.1:0-5676 GCA_964615885.1 uncultured Planctomycetia bacterium
GCGGCCATCAGCATTTGAGAGCGCGCCTCTATGTTTGCTGGCTCCTGCATGACGAGGGGCAGGTTGATGCAGATACGATCCAGTGCGCCCAGGGCTATGGATTCAACTACCGGGTGAACCCTGGGGGACAGGTATTCTTCGCTTGCATGGCAGAGGGCGTCCATGCCGCTGCCTGCCGTCAGGAGAGGCGGAAGGCTCAACGTGAGGTTTGGGTCGAGGATGGAGTGAACAGGGACAAGAAGGGGGCTTGCAGCGATCATTTTTCGCGTGAGCCCGTCTCGAGTTGTGATGATAAGGGCTCCTCGAGAGACTTCGCTTCCTGTGCCGGCCGTAGTGGGGATGGCGATCACGGGCGAGGGAGGGGTATGGATCCTGGTGGCGCCCCCTTTGAGTATGTCAAAGCCTTCCAGATCCCCGGGGTTGGTCGAGAGGAGGGCGACCCCCTTTGCGGCATCGATGACGCTCCCGCCTCCCAGGGCTATAATCCCATCGCAGTCCTGCTCCCGGAAAACCTCAAGCGCATCGAGGACGTTTTCCTCTCTTGGATTCGAGGCCACCCCATCAAATTGAGCCAGACTTTCTGCTTCCTGCCCAAGTTCATCAAGGGCCACCTTGAGAATCCCGCATTCGCGAATTCCTGGATCACAAAGAAGAAGAGGCCTGGTTATTCCCTGGGTTTTTAGGATGTTTTGGAGGCCGGAAATCGCACCGGGTCCGAAGTCAATTCCCGTGGGTACAGTGTATTTATAGATTCTGCTCATTTGGGTGTCTAGTAGCTCTTGTGTCGATAAAGGGCCCGCGATTGTATCACCCAGCCTGAGGTAATCCTTTTTATTGCCCGGAATCTGGCTGTTAAGTGGAGCTGGTTGGGCCTGAATTCAATACCGGGGAGCCTTGAGGGCCTCTTTTATCCCGGATACCAGACCTTGCGGGGGTTGTCGTCGGCTCTCTGATAGTCCCAGGCCTCATCGATCAGGCGGGCAAGGTCGTACTCGGGACTCCAGTTGAGCAGAAACCTGGCCTTGCTGTTGTCGAGCCAGGTGGAGTGAAATTCAGTTGAGACATCTACATTGTCCAATTGGCGGGTTTCAGCCAGGTGTTCTGCGACCTTTCGGTAGTGAACCGGCTCATCCATGCAGATGTTGAAGGTCTCCTGGCTAGCGGCCGGGTTGCCGAGAGAAAGCAGAATGGCAGAGACCAGGTCATTGACGTGGACAAAGTTGCGGTAGATCGCTTCTCCCTCCGGGTTGCAAAGGACCGGGATGGTTCCGGCGCGCTCATATTCGGCCGCCTCTTCAGGTTCCACGAGGTCGCACCAGCGCGGACCGCCGAATACATCTTGAGAGAAGGTCAGGGTGTAGCGGAAATCGTCCTTCTCCATAATCCAGGGAGCTCGCAGGCAGCAGGCATTGAGGTCGTACTGGATGCAGTACTGCTCAACCAGGACCTCTTCAAGGACCTTGGACAGTGCATAACACCCTGGGTAAGCCGAATGCCCCTGCTCTTCGGTAACCGGAACCGGGTGAGGGTAAAAGAAGTGCCCCATCCCGGCGTCTCCGCCCAGAAGAATGAATTGTTCAAATTCTTTAGAAGCCCTGGCTTCTTCGAGAATCCAGAAGAGGCCCTTGACCGTAACGTCCATGACGTCTTCAGGGGTTTCTTTGCAGGTTGCCAGGTGAAGAATGTGGGTGGCGCCGGCAACGGCCCTGGCGGCCACTTCCCGCTCCGAAATGCTGCCCTGCACAACTTCCACACGTTCGCTTTCTTCAAGCAGGCGATTGTGGCAAAGGGCTCGGACCCGGTAGCCAGAGTATTGAGGGTCTTCAAGAAGGCGGTCAATAAACGCAGTTCCAACTTTCCCGGTGGCGCCGGTCACCAGGATCAGCTTGTTCTTTTCTTTTTGGCTCATTTGCTCGGTGTCTTTTTCTTGTCTCTCTTGCCGCGTTGCTCGGTTTCATTTTTTCTTTTTTCCAACCATTCAGCAATGATGGATTCGGGGTCATCCTGGAAGGCAGCGAGGCACCCTTTGCAGCAGACGGTATATTCTTTCCCATCGTGCTCGACCCCGATGGTCCCTCGCCCCCCGGTCACGATGCATTCGGGTTGACCGCTTCCGCTGGAAATAGTTGTTCCGGAGAGGGTGTAGCCGACCTCCCCAAGCCGGAAGTAACGGCCTGAGTCTTTGTTTTGTCCTTCGTAAAGGGCCACCAATCGCTTTCCTTTGACAAGCAGGCTGAGGCTCAAACGAGCAGGGGCGGCAGGGGGATTGGACTTCCCCGGCTGGAGATTCATAACGAGCTTGCCCTCCTTGTTCCGGGTGCCCCTGTAGGAGGCGCGCCCCTTGCTGTCCGGTAGTTCGGCATCCAGGCGGAACTGTCCCTGGATGGGGCCGGGCTGGAGTTTCCCTTTTCGCAGGAAGCGGGCGCCAGGAGTGCTGAACTCCAGGGATGCCCTTTCTCCCGAAAATTTCCAGGCCCAGGTGGTGGCCTCGCGCCAGGAGCCACGGGCGGAGCCTCTGCGTAGAAACCCGGTTCCCTTCCATTTGCCAACCAGGCCCTGGAGAGGAGAAAGCTCAGCCTTATCCTTGCTGAGCTGGTCGCCAGGGGCAGCAGCAACCCATGCCATTCCTGCAACCATTAGAAGGAAGGCGAGGGAGGACTGGAAAGTAAGTGGTGAGGCTGTGCTTCTGGCCATGCCGTATTGTGCCTTGAACCGACTCGACTGTCAGGGCTTCTTTACAGCGGCCTTTGGCTTCCCCTTCTGGGCCTTCTTTTTCTTGTCAGAGAGGCTTTTTCGCAGTGGGTTAGATCCGCCTTTTCCGTCGGGGCGCAACTTGATGAGGGACTCCCGGGCCAATCTCGGGAAAACATTGTTTTCTTTGTCGGTGTCAGCGGTTTCATCGTGGGGGTCGACAAGGAAAGAGGCGACCTCCCTTGAGCTGATCAGGAGCTTGGAGACCTCCTTGTTATTTTTTCTCCAGATCTCAGCGGGGATATGGAGCTCTTCCTTGCTGCCATCTTTATAGGTCATCTGGAGAAGTACCGGCATGACCATCCCGCCTGTGTTTTCAAGATCAAGTACGTAAAAGTTCAACTTGCTTTGAAGGAGCGCCCTGTCTTCTTCAGGCAGGTTCTTGACCATCTTCGCATAGGTCTCCCTGGCCTCCCTGGTCAGGGCGAACTCATCGTATTCATCGTAGAAGTCCTTTAATTCAGGGTGGGCATCGATGCGTTTTGGGAGATTGACGCTTCGTCTTTTGCTGATGGTGTCATTGGCCCGCTTCGCCTTCTCTCGCCCCCGCGCCTTGCTGACCTCCGGGTCCTTGGAGTCGATGGTGAAGTGGGTGACGTCCGTGATGGCAATATCGGTGTGGGCGATGGTGTAGAACCAGCCACGGAAGAACCAGTCAAGGTCCACGCCGGAAGCGTCTTCCATGGTTCGGAAGAAGTCGGCCGGCATCGGGCGTTTGAATTTCCAGCGACGGGCGTACTCCTTGAAGGCGAAGTCAAAGAGTTCTCTGCCGAGAATGGTCTCCCTGAGAATGATCAGGCCTGCTGCAGTTTTGCTGTATGCGTTGGCGCTGGACTGGATCAGGGAGTCAGCGCTGGTCATGATCGGAACCTGATAGGAGCTTTTCATATAGTTGCCGATGGTTCTCGGGCTGCCCCTCCTGGCTGGGTATTTCTGGGACCATTCATGCTCGGTGATGTATTGCATGAAGGTGTTGAAGCCCTCGTCCATCCAGATCCATTCCCTCTCATCGCTGTTGATGATCATCGGGAAGAAGTTGTGGCCCACCTCGTGGATGACGACGGAGATCATCCCGTATTTTTTCCCTGCGGAATAGGTTCCATCTTTTTCAGGGCGTGCCCCGGTGAAATGGATCATTGGGTATTCCATTCCGCCAACCGGGCTGTTCACCGAGATAGCAACCGGCCATGGGTAGGGGACGGTGTGCCTTGAAAAGACCTCGATGGTCTGGGCGGTGGCGTGGGTTGCATACCTGTCCCAGAGGGGCATTGCC
The DNA here is from genome assembly GCA_964615885.1 of uncultured Planctomycetia bacterium. Classification (GTDB taxonomy): domain Bacteria; phylum Planctomycetota; class UBA8108; order UBA8108; family UBA8108; genus UBA8108. Next base: position 4,025 of record CAZTRG010000233.1, read on the forward strand.
TCAGAGGGATAATAGGACATGCACATTGTGGAGAAGCCATCTCCTTTGCTGGGCATTGCATCCCATACAAAAGCTCTGGAGGTGGCAAAAGCAAAGTCCCGGACGTTTTGAGCGTGGAAGACCCAGGTCTTCTTCCCCTCGAGTCTTTTTTTTCTGCTCTCAGCAGCTTCCTGGCGGGTGACGATCATGACGGGCTTCCTCGCCCCGGCAGCTTCATCGAGCCTTTTGCGCTGCAGCTGGGTCAGGACGTCCTCCGGATTCTGAAGGGCCCCTGTGGAGGCCACCACGTGATCTTCCGGGGCAGTGATCTTGACCAGGAAGTTCCCGAACTCCAGGGTGAATTCCCCACCTCCTATGTACTGGCGATGGCGCCAGCCGTGGACATCAGTATAGGCACACATCCTCGGGTACCACTGGGCCACAGAGTAGATCGCATTTCCGTCTTCAAGGACCTCCTGCCCGGACCTTGCCCGGATCTTCTTGAGATCTACCAGCGTGTAGTTCCAGGCAACAGAAAAGGTAAAGGTCCCTCCGCTTTTCAGCGGGGATGGGAGATCCACCCGCATCATGGTTTTGACAAGTGTGTGAGGCAGCGGTTTCCCATTCCGGTCTTTGACAGCAGAAACCGTGATGGAGCCGTCAAATTCGGAACGATACAGAATTCCCTTGAGCCTTCTGTAGGAAATGTCAGCCAGCGCAGGGGCCTCATCCGTCAATGGGGTAAAGGAGTGCTTGGAAAAGAGGTTGGGGTCGAGCTGCAGCCAGAGATACCTGAGCTCATGCGGGGAGTTGTTGGTGTAGGTGATGGTCTCTGAGCCGATGACCTGGTGGGTCTTTTCGTTAATTTCTACGTCGATGACATAATCGGCCTGCTGCTGCCAGTAGGCGGGCCCGGGAGCTCCGGAGGCGGTGCGTCTTTCATTGGGAGTAGGCAGAACCTCTTCGAGCTGCCTGAACTTGTCGGTGCGAATGGTTTTTTGCTGTCCGAAGGCGCCCCCTGCGGGCAAGACAATGGTCAAGCTCGCTGCAAGTAATGCAAAACAAGTCAATACGGGGCGATTTTTACGCGGCTGTTTAGTGGAATGCACCGGTCAGGTCCTCAATGGCTGTTAGGAATGTTTGCCGACCCTGGCAAACGATGGATCGTGCAGGAAGAAGGAGGGCCTTTGAAGCAGGGCGCCTTTTCCCGAGCCTTCAATTCAAAGGGCTGGATGGTGCGGATGCAAGCATGGCCTGCTTATTAGTGAAAAACTTAGCGGGCAGGGTTGAGCATCAACTGCAGTCTTTGTAATGATAGTGGCTCCTGGGGAAGAAGGAACCCCCAGCGATTTTCCGGCTTCGACTCTCCACCAAGCGACATCGCCTATGCAACTCAAGACCAGCCTCTTATTGTTCGCCTTTTTTTTGTTTCCCTGCCACTGGGTCAACGGGGAGGGCTCTCTTGGGGTGCTTCAATGGGACAAAACCCTTCCTTCTCTACCAGACCAGCATGGCTTTGCCGGGGCTTTTTCAGGGGTCAGCAATGGGCATTTACTGGTTGCTGGTGGGGCGAATTTCCCGGATGCGCCCCCCTGGGAAGGCGGGAAGAAGGTGTGGCACGACCGGATTTTCTCGCTGCATCCAGAAGAATGCGAGGGCGGCCAGGGGGGCAA
>CAZTRG010000234.1:0-3258 GCA_964615885.1 uncultured Planctomycetia bacterium
AGGTCACCGGGACCCACCTCGACCAGCCGGGACTCTCGGTAGAGGTCTGTGGAAGCGAGGCCGAGCACTCCCTGCGTGAAGATGGACAGGTCATCGACGTGACCGCCCCCGAATGCGACACAGAGGGTTGCGTTGCCGTCACGGTGAGCACCTCCAGGGGAAGCGCCGCAGTGGCCGATGGCTTCTGCTACCCCGAGGCAAAAAAGGCCGCCGTATTCCTACGCGGCGATGTCAACAGCGACCGGAGCATCGAGCTCACCGATGCGATCTTCACCCTCAACTACCTCTTCGTTGGTGGCCGCATACCAACCTGTCTCGATGCAGCAGACGTGAACGACAATGCATCCGTTGAGCTGACAGATGCCATCTTCCTCCTGAACTACCTGTTCATCGGCGGACGGGTTCCCGCCGCCCCCTTCCCCGAATGCGGAGAGGACGCCAGCGCTGACGACATCGACTGCCGGCAGCCCCCCGAGTGCCCCTGAAAAACTCAGCCTCTTCGGTGGCCTGCGGCCAGCAGGCCGAGCAGGTTCTCTGCAACAAATTCAGGCTCGATGGACCCGGTGCAGATCTCGCCCTTGCAGGGCTCGCAACCATCCTTCTCCCAGCACGGTGCATAGGGAAGCTGCGGCACCAGGTTGAGGTTCCCCTTGTAGCCGAGCACCTCGGGTGAGCCGTAGCCGGTGAAGATAACAACCGAGGGAACCCCCAGCGCCGTGGCCAGGTGCGCCAGTCCAGACTCCTGGCCGACAAAGGCATCGGCGTTCCTGAGAATCGAGGCGAAAACTCTCAGGTCGACCCCGATCATCTCGCGGTGATGCTCACGCTCTGTCGGCGTGGCAGGCTCCTCGGGGTTGCCGTAGCGAACCGTCTCGATCTCAGGCGGCAGCAGGTCGAGCAGCTTCTCCCAGTGGTGAAAATTCCACTGCTTGCTGCTGGCGGCAAAGAAGCTGCTGAAGGGATGGACAACGACCAGCGGCCGGCTGCTGGGCCGCACGATCTGCCTGGCACGGACGCGCTCGGGATCGAGCTCGTAGTAGTAGGTGCGCAGGTCCGGCTCCTCCATGCCCAGGTTCGAACAGATGGTCTCGAGGATGTGGCGGCCCGGAGGAGGCCAGGGATCCTCATAGCTGACCGGGATCGCTCCCTTACCCGGCCGGGGGCCGGAGGGGAAGACCGCGTCCACCGAGGGGTTGCCGTAGAAGATCTGCGGCCAGTGGGTCTCGAGGATGATCCGGGTGGAGGGCGAGCGCTTGCGCAGCTCGTGCGCCGCCGTGGAGAGAAAGAGGGCGTCACTGAGGGAGCGGGGCCCCCGGTAGAGCCTGACCTCATCCATCCCCGGGCAGTTGACCTTTTCCATGCCTCGCCTCAGCTCTCGCGCTTCCGGGGCATCCAGGCATCCGAGCTCTTGCGCCAGGCCCGCAGCTTGCCGAGGAGCTCCGCAGCCTTCCCCGGCAGCTTTTTTGAGAGGTCCTTCTTCTCGCCGATGTCGGCGGCCAGGTCGTAGAGCTCAAAGGAGTTGTCGTCGTACCATTCGATGAGCTTGTACTTCCCATCGCGAACAGCGCCTCCGAGGCGGTTCTTCATATGCCAGGAGAAGTTGGGGAAGTGAAAATAGAGCGGCTTCTCCTTGAAGCCCTTCTTCTCCTCCAGCAGTGGCAGCAGGCTCTCTCCATCGGGAGCCTCCCCTGCCGGGCGAGAGAGCCCGAGGGCTTCGAGAATAGTCGGATAGTAGTCCATGCTGATGACCGGCGTATCGCAGGTACTGCCGGCCCTCACGCGGCCGGGCCAGCGCACCATCAGGGGCACCCGGATTCCGCCCTCGTAGAGGTAGCCCTTTCCCTCGCGCAGGGGCGCACAACCCGCCACACCGAGGAAGGGACCATTGTCGGAGGTCAGCATGACGAGGGTGTCCTTGTCGAGGCCGAGCTTCTTCAGCTCCGCAAAGAGCCTTCCAAAGGCTATATCCATGGCCTCGATCATGGCTGCGTAGCCATGGTTGCGCATCCAGGGATCCTTGAGCTTTGAGTATTTCTCCACCAGCTTTGCCGGCGCCTCGACCGGCCAGTGAACGGTGTAGGGCCAGAGATTGACGAAGAAGGGCTTGTCCTTGTTTTTGCGGATAAAAGAGATCGCCTCGTCAACGAGGCGTTCGGGAAGATACTCCCCCTTCTTCCGCGGCGGCAGGTTGTGGATCCGGTAGGGGTCGAAGAAGGTCGGCGGACCACCATAGGCGCAGCCCCCGATGTTGATATCGAAGCCCTGCGCCTCGGGGTAGAACTCGACATTGCCGCGGCCCTGCGCCCCGCGCCTCGAGTCACCCGCCAGGTGCCACTTGCCGAGGAAGGCGTTTCGGTAGCCGGCCTCCTTGAGGCGCTCGGCGATGGTCAGGTGCTCAAGCGGCAGGTCGATGAGTGTCTTTGCGGGCAGGAACTTCGATGTTTTCGGCAGGAAGCCCCCGGGAGCATGGGTGGTCATGTGGAGGCGTGCCGGGGACTTGCCGGTCAACACCGCCGCCCTGGTGGGCGTGCAGACCGGGGCCGCCGAGTAGGCGCTGGTGAAGCGCATGCCCTCGGCTGCGAAGCGGTCAATGTTGGGAGTGTCAACGACCTTGTTGCCCTGGCAGCCGAGGTCCATCCAGCCGAGATCATCGACCATGATGAAAATCACGTTCGGCTTGCGGGCCTCGAGGGCCGTGGCAGCCAGGAGAACGCATAAGCAGAAAACGAGAAATACCCTTACACCCTTGTCAGCCATCTTCGAGCTCCTTCGATTTTCCAGGGGCTGTTACGCCCTGCATTCTGCCGTACAGGGCTCGCTTCAACAAGGTGTACGGTCACTCGCAGACGCCATCGTGGGCCTTCGGGACCCGTGCGCGAACGCGGTCACAGTCATTGGAGTAGGTCACCCCATCGCAGCCGCAGACCGGGTCCCAGATCTCGGGGCAGGCATCGGGCAGCGTCACGCACTCGCCGATCATATCGGCAAACCCGCAGGTGTCTTCCGGCATGTCACAGTACTCACCCTCTTCGCAGAGCAGGCCTGCAAAGCCCCCGCAGCTGCGCTTCTCATCACAGGCGCCGTTGTAGGCCTTCTGCACCCGGGCGTTGATACGCTCACAGTCGTTGGAGTAGGTCACGCCATCACAGCCGCAGACCGGGTCCCAGATATCGGGGCAGACGAGCATGAACTGCTCGCACTCGCCTATGGAATCGAAAACCTCGCACAGCCCGGTGGGGAAATCACAGAACTCACCAT
>CAZTRG010000235.1:0-12344 GCA_964615885.1 uncultured Planctomycetia bacterium
AAGGTCCCCGCGATTGGCCTGCTGCCATTTTTGAACATGGGCCCGGGTGGGGCCCTGGTCAGGATACTCGTGGGGGACGGTGTAGAGCCCGAGGAAGTTTTTGCCCTTGCGCAGCAGCTCGAGTCCGAGGACCTGGCCGTAGAAAGAGCTGCGCTTGCCATAGCCGACAATGATGACAGGGGGGTCCTGCTCAAAACGGCTGTTAAGGGCGGACTCGATCTCCGCGCTGGTCATCTTGCGAACAGGAATATTGATGGCCGCGGGAAGGTGGCCTTGAAGAAGGAAGTCCTTTTCATAGCGGACGTCAACGAATACAGCGCCGCCGGAGCTGACAAGCTCCCTGACCTCCGGAGTATCCAGCAGCTTTCTCTTGTTGGTGAATTCAGGAAGGCCGCGGAGCTCATCCACCGGGCTCCCATTGGGGTGGCGCATCGGGAACTTCTCCGCGATCCATTTTTCGTAGCCGCCGATAAGGAACCTGCAGTCATATCCGAGCCCCGACAGCAGGTCGCAGAGCTCAGAGCTGCGATTGCCTGAGAAGCACAGCAGCACGATCTGTTTTTTCCCGCCGGGAAGGAGTCCGGGGTCGTTTTTGATGTCCGGGTAGCGGATCGGCAGGCTGCCTTCTATGCTGCCCATCTCGATTTCCTCGGGTTCGCGCACGTCAACGAGGACGGGGCTGGTGGTCCTGATTCGCTCCTGCAGCTCTTCAGCTCCCAGGCCGAGCTGGTGCTTCAGCTGGTCGCCGAGGGTCCGGGTCTTCAGGGAGCTGTCCTTCTTCTCGATTCCGTTTTCCAGCTCAGGGCGCACGAGGTTCCTCCGCAGGCGCTCGTTTTTCCTGTCGAGGCTTCTGCAGTACTGGAGGACATTGGCTGTTGCCGAAACCACCAGGATCGCCAGGAGGGTTTTTACCACCCAGGAAGGTATGCCCGCACTCGAGCTCCCTTGATTGATCTCCAGGTGGTCCCGGCGCCGTTTACGGGCGAAGAGGACCCCTCCAATGGAGACGGCCAGCAGCCCGAGAACCTGCCCGACGCTGGCGAAGATGCCGATGACGACATCGGGGGAGGGGATGGCGAAGAGCGGGACGCAGGCCAGCAGGTTGATGGCCATGGCCCAGGTAAACCCGAAAAGACCGAGTCCGCGGAGAAGCACCGGCCTGCAGCGGCGGTCTTCCCTGGACCTTGGATTGATGTTTTTCCGGGTCGTTTCAGTCAATGGGTCACCTGTGATTGCTGGCCCGGGAGAGAGGGACTCTTCTGTCCCTGTTCTCGGTCTTCCACATTGCCCCGGGTCATCTCTGCGGCCTGCCGCTGCGGCGAAGCCGGTTCGAAATACTGCGTTTTCAGTAAAGTTTCATGGCGCAAAATGCCGACCCTGTAGCAGAGTCCGTGAATTCCCCCATTTCGAGGTGGGTCCCGGATGCCCAGGGCGCGTGCTTCTTTTCTTCATCCTGCCTTTCGAGCAGGACAGGTAGTTGAACACAGCGCCGCCCAAAGGAGAAAAGCGTTTCCACAAACTCTTGAAAAAACAGAGTTTATGGGAATTCGGAGGGGTTTACCGGACCATGGGATGCCGGAAACCCGCATTTTTCCGTTCTCAGCTGGTGGTGAGGTTCCGGGCTGCCTGCTGGTCCTGGCGGTACTGCCTGGAATCAAGCGGCAGGGAGATGGTGAAGACCGAGCCCTCATCAACTTTGCTGCTGACAAGGATATCGCCGCCCAGCAGGCGGGCAAATTGCCGGCTGACACTGAGTCCGAGTCCGGCTCCACCAAATTTCCGGGTCGAGGAAATGTCGTTCTGGGTGAAGGGCAGGAAGATCTCCTCCAGCTTTTCAGGAGGGATTCCCGCTCCCGTATCAGAAACCCGGATGACCATCATGGCCGGCTCTCCCTCGTCCACACCGGCCTCGATGCGGATTCCGCCCTCGCCGGTAAACTTGATGGCGTTATCAACGACGTTTTCAAGCAGCCGCTGAAATTCAGCGGGGGCGGTATAGACCATCAGGTCCAGCCCGGGCTGCAGGTGGAGGTCAAGGTCAAGGCCTCTGCCGGAAGCTCTCTCTCTCCATTGCCCCTCCAGCTTTGACAGGATGGCCAGTGGGTTGATGGGGGAGAGCTCAAAGCTCATGCTGCGTGATTCAATTCGGGCGATATCAAGAATGTCATCGACGAGGGTCAGGAGTGAGCCGGCGCAGGTCTTCGCCTCGGTGAGGAACTCCTCGTTCCCGGCTGCTGCGGGTTCTTCAGAGGACAGGGCCAGCTCCAGGCAACCCAGCACGCCATTGATCGGGGTGCGGATTTCGTGGCTCATGTTGGCGAGGAACTGGGACTTGACCTTGTCGGCCTGTTGGGCGACCAGCAGCGCCGTGGTCTTCTCTTTCATTTCGCGGGCGACCTTCGCATAGGATTCCTTCAGGTTGTTGCGCATCTTGTCCATGGTGAGGGCCAGGTTGCCGAGCTCATCCTCGGTGGTTGGATGGATGGGGGAGTCGAGGTCTCCGCTACCAATCCTGCCGGCATGGATGCTGAGGTCATCGACGGGGTCGAGTACGCTGCGGCGCAAGACCTTGCCAAGGACCACGGCGAGCAGGAGGAAGGTCAGCGCAGCGCCAAGCAGGAGTCGCCAGGTACTTGCAGCCAGGAGCGTCTCGAGGCGGCCGGTGGAGAGCCAGACCTCGACATGGCCGAGGGTCGCCTTGGGGCCGCCCTGGTCCTTTATCTGGACGAGCGCCTTGAAATACTGTGCGCCCCCGGGAGAGTTCTCTCCGGGCTCTTCGCCGTAGTTGGCAACCAGGGCGTCTCTGTCATCCGCGGTCTGGGTGACCTTGATATAGCAGACATGGTCACTGTCCTTTGCCGCCTCCTCGACGAAGGTCTCGAGCTCAGGGAAGTTGTTGGAAAGAAGCGGCTCGACGCAGCCGGCGGCCAGGGTCTGCGAGAGAGTCTCTCCATTGTGGTTCAGATCTTCCCACAGGATCTTGCGCTCACTCCTTAGAACCAGGGCGATGGTCACGATCGAGGTGACCACGAGGCTTGCGAGCACTCCTGTCCTGATTCTGTTGCTGAGCTTTTTCATGGGATTCAAGGCCTGTCCGGGGGGGGCGCAGGAGCTCCTGCGGCCCCTCCAGGCAGTGCGGACATCATTCAGGGAGTGTCGGCAGCCTCATTTTCAAGGGGGTTGGGAAAGAACATCCTGGAGCGCTCCATTCCCTCGCGAACGAAATCATATTCTGAGTCCTCGCAGGGGGCGAAACCCGACAGGCTCTTTGAGAAGGTCTTCAGGATTTCCGGGTTGCTGGTGTTCAGGAGGACATCCTGCAGTGCAATGAAGTGATCTTCTGCAATGTTGCTGCGGGCGACCCAGGGCTTGGTGACGTTGTCGAAAGACCTCAAGGCCCGCAGGCCCTTCTCCCTGTACTTGGCGAAGGTGCTCTCCTTGGCGGCGCCGGCATCGTATTTGCCGTGAAGAACGGCGGCGACGACCCTGTCGTGGCGGCCGAGGTAATCGTAGCTCTCGAGGTCTGTGACGGTGAGTCCGGCCTCGACAAGCTCGGCCTGCGAGAGGTAGCGGCCGATGGTGCTGTTCTCATCACCAAAGGCGAAGCTCGATCCGCTCAGGTCATTCAGTGAATTGAAGGAGCTGTCTTCTCGCACCAGGATGATGCCGTTGAAGCGGCGCTTGCCCTTGTTTTCCTCGATGGCGAGCAGGCGAACCTCCGGGTTCCTGTCCTTGGCAATCACGTAGGAAGCCGGCCCGAACCTGACGAAGTCGACCTCGCCGTTGATGAAGGCTTCCAGTGCCAGCTCGTAGGTCTTGTAGATCACGAGCTTGATCTGGGGAGAGTCTTCAATCCTCGCAGCGATCTCATCCTCGATGTAGCGCAGCATCGGCTTGAACTTCTTATACATCTCTGAGGGTTTGTCAGAGGTATAGACACCGAAGCTGAGGGTCGGGATGTTCTCTGACACACTGGGCACGACCTTCGTCTTCCTGGCGTAGCTCGGCTCGTTGGAGCGGAAAACAACGAGGATCGCCAGGCTGACGAGAAGCACGAGGAACGCTGCGACGGGAACGATATGCAGGCGCATAATAAATTTGAGCATGATCTTCCTTCCTGTTTTCAGATCATTGAATCATTCAGTGAGGTGACGGGTGCCCGGCCTCCTTGACGTGTTTTCGCCTGCTCAACAGAAACAGCCGAATACGGTCATTGACGAAGGTTTCCGAACGCCGGATTCAGTCCCTTTACATTGACAATATCGGTGTGGGCGCAGGGAATTCTTGAAGGCAGCGGGTGCGGGGGGCGGATAACACGCCGGGACAGGTTTATCGGTACCAGCAGCGGGCCTGCACGGCAGAAGAGGGGGCCGGGGGGGCCTGGTGGGCGGCTCTGCGCCGGTGCTCTATTTGCTTTCGAGCCAGTTCCTGCCCCAGGCCACATCGACCTTGACCGGTACCTCGAGGTCGATGGCGCCGGCCATCTCCTCCCGCACGATCTCGCTGTAGTCCTCTACCCTCTCTTCGGGGGCATCGAGTACGAGCTCATCATGTACCTGGATCAGGAGCTGCATGTCGAGCTCTTCACGGCCGATCCGCTCGTGGAGATTGACCATCGCCCGCTTGATCATGTCCGCTGCGCTGCCCTGGACCACCGTGTTGATCGCCAGCCTCTCGCCGAGCGCTCGCAGGTTCCTGTTGTTGGAATGGATTTCGGAGATCGGACGGCGACGCCCCAGCATGGTGCTGACGTAGCCGTTTTTCTCGGCCTCCTCGACGCAGGCCTCCATGAATTCCGGGATTCCAGGGTAGCGCTCCTTGTATTCGTCGATGAATTTTGCCGCCTCGGCGCGCGAGATACCGAGTCCGCGGGCCAGTCCGAAGGCTCCCTGTCCGTAGATGATGCCGAAGTTGACGGCCTTGGCCCGGCCTCTCTGTTCCCGGGTGACCTGGTCCTGCTCGACGCCCTCGATCTGGGCTGCGACAAAGGTGTGGATGTCCTGGTCGGTGTTGAAGGCCTCCCTGAGTCCCTTGTCCTTTGAGAGGTGGGCAAGCACCCGCAGCTCGATCTGCGAGTAGTCGGCCGTGATGAGCGTCCGCCCCGGTCCGCCCGGAACGAAGGCAGCACGGATCTGCCGGCCCTGCTCCGTCCTGACGGGAATATTCTGGAGGTTGGGATCGGAGGAGCTGAGCCGCCCCGTGGCAGCCACGGCCTGGTGGAAGGATGCGTGTACCCGCCCGGTCTTTCCGGAGATCAGCTCCGGCAGCGGAGCGACATAGGTGCCCAGCAGCTTGTTCACCTCTCTGTACTTGAGGATCAGCCCGGGAAGCGGGTGGGCGGTCTCCGCGGCGAGGGTCTCCAGCACCGATGCATCGGTGCTGCGCCCGGTCTTGGTTTTTTTCACCACGCGCAGGTTCATCTCATCGAAGAGGATCTCGGAGAGCTGCTTGGGCGAGTCGATGTTGAATTCCTGGCCGGCGCCGCGGTGAATCTCTTCTTTGAGCTCCTCGACCTTCGCGGCCAGGCTTGTGCGTGTCTGCTCCAGCCGTTCGAGATCGAGGGCCACCCCCTCGTTCTCCATGTCGGCGAGGACACTCAGCAGCGGCATCTCGAGCTCGTCAAAGAGCTTCCTGAGGCCGGTCTCCTCGAGCTTCGGTGCCAGCAGCTCATAGAGCCGCCAGGTGATGTCGGCATCCTCTCCTGCGTACTCCGCAACCTTGTCGAGCTCGACCTCCAGCAAGGTGACCTGTTTCTTGCCCTTGCCGATCAGGTCGCTGATGGGGATGGTCTGCAGCCTGAGGAGATCGCGGGCGAGGGTGTCCATTGCCTGGCTGCGGCGCTCAGGCGCCAGCAGGTAGGAGGCGATCATGGTATCGAAGGTGATTCCCTGCAGTTCGATGCCGGCCTGGCGCAACACGATGAGGTCATACTTGATGTTCTGGCCGCATTTGCCGATTGCAGGATCCTCAAGGATCGGCCTGAGGGCCTCCAGCGTGGTGTCCGGATCGAGAGTGTCGCCCTTGTTCGAGCGCAGGGCGAGGTACCAGCCCTTGCCGCTTTCCCAGGAAAAGGAAAGCCCCACCAGCTCGCAGTCGACGGCATGCACGGAGGTCGTCTCGGTGTCGATTGCGAAGAAATCGGTTTTCTTCAGCTCTGAGAGGAACTCCTCGAGCTCTTCGCTGGTGCTGACTAGCCGGTAATCTCCCGAGGCGGACTCACGCACGGCCTCCTCTTCAGCCGGGGCGGTCTCGGCCCCGGGGCCGTCGAGCCGTGAGAGCAGGCGCCGAAAGCCCAGCTCTTCGAAGACGGGCTTCAGCTCCGGGAGAGTTACCCGGCCTGTCTCGCAGGCATCGAGCTTGAATTCAAAATCGACCTCGCGGTTGAGGGTCACCAGCCGCCGGGTGAGCTCGAAGAGGTCTCCCTGCTTGGCGACGTTCTCACTCATCTTCGGAGTCAGCTCATCGACATGTTCGCGAACTCCCTCGACCGAGCCGTACTTCTGGATCAGGTCGACAGCCTTCTTGGGGCCGATGCCCGGAACCCCGGGAATATTGTCAGTTGAATCCCCGGTCAGGGTCTGGATCTCGACAGCCTGCTCAGGGGTGTAGCCCTTGTCCTCTAGGAGGCTCTCCGGATCGGTGATGAGATCCTTCTGGGGATCCCACATCTTGACCTTCCCGGTCAGCAGCTGGTGGAGATCCTTGTCCTTGCTGACGATCCGTATCTCGACCTCTTCGTTCTCCAGCAGCCTTCCGATGGTGGCGATGATGTCATCGGCCTCCTGTCCCTTCACCTTGAAGGTCGGGATGCTCATGATCCCCAGCAGCTCCTCGATGCGCCGGACCTGGGGGCCGAAGTCCTCGGGAGCCGCATCGCGGTTGGCCTTGTACTCGGGAAAGAACTCCTTACGCTCGGTGCTCGAGTCACCATAGTCGAGCGCCACCGCGAGGTAGTCGGGCCGCTGCTTTTCGAGAATTCCCAGGATCATCTGGGTGAAGATGTAGGTGGCCTTGGTGGGCTCGCCATCGGGCGCGGTCAGCTGCGCCCCGAAGGGGGCGTAATAGGCCCTGAAGATCTGGGCATGGCCATCGATAAGGTAGAATGTTTTCAAGAGAGCCGGGCCGCCTTGCTGGTGGGTGCTTCCGTGTCGAGTGCATAGCCTAAGAAAAGGAATTTCTTTTCTCCATGCTATTGTCGGCAGGTTCTTGCTTCCCCTGCCCGGAGTAGATGATCGTCCGGACGGTTTCGGTTAGCATGGCCGCAGGCTTGATTCACAGATCCCCGGCTGAAAGAACCCTTAGCAAGAGAAACGATGTTCCCCCGTATTGCCTGCCAGCTCGTCCTGCTCCTGCTCCTCACCGGTTTCGCACGGGGCGCTGATGGTTTCCGGACCGGGCTCGAGGTCACCGCTGCCGGTGGCTTCAGGGAGCTCAAGGGGAAGAAGGTCGGGCTCGTTACCAACCCGACCGGTGTAGACCGTCGCCTCGTCAGCCTGATCGACCTGCTGGCTGCGGCTGAGGGGGTTGAGCTGAAGGCGATCTTCGGCCCGGAACATGGCGCCCGGGGAGCAGCCGCAGCGGGGGCCAAGGTGGCTGATGCGAAAGATCCCTCTACCGGCACGCCGGTCTATAGCCTGTTCGGCAAGAACCGCAGCCCATCGGATGAGGTTCTCAAGAAGCTGGATGTGATGATCTTCGATATCCAGGACATCGGTGTTCGGACCTATACCTATCTCGCAACGCTGATCAAGATCATGGAGGCCGCGGCAAAGAACAAGGTCGAGGTCTGGGTGCTCGACCGTCCGGTTCCAATCGGCGGGGTGGCCATCGAGGGCCCGATGCTGCTGAAGAGCTTCGAATCCTTTGTCGGGCCGCACACTCTGCCCCTGCGTCATGGCTTGACGGCCGGCGAATTCGCGCGCCTGGTGAACAAGGAGCGGAAGATTGGAGCGGCGCTCAAGGTTGTCAGGATGCAGGGCTACACCCGCCGGGGCTGGTATGGAGACAGCGGGCTGCCCTGGGTTGCCCCCTCGCCAAACATACCGACGCCGGAGACCGCCCTGGTCTACGCAGGGATGGTGCTGGTGGAGGGGGTGGCCACCCTGAGTGAGGGCCGGGGAACCACACGCCCCTTCAAGCTCATCGGGGCGCCCTGGCTCGATGGCCGCCGCCTGGCGAAGAAGCTCAACAGCCTGCGCCTGCCTGGAGTTCTTTTCAGGGAGGCCTGGTTCAAGCCTTCCTTCAGCAAGTTCTCCGGTGAGGAATGTTCCGGTGTCGAGGTGCATGTCAGCGATTCGAGAGCCTATCGCTCAGTTACCGTGGCGGTCCACCTGCTCAGCGCGATTCGCAAACAGCACCCGGGGGAGTTCAAGTTCCGGGAGCGTGCCTTCGACCGGCTTGCCGGCACCGACACCCTGCGAAAAGCCCTCGAGGCCGGCAGGTCGCCCACGCTGATTGTTGCCGGCTGGAAGAAGGGCCTGGCCGCCTTCCTGAAACGCCGGGAGCCCTACCTGCTCTACCGCTAGCCGCTGCGCAGCTATTCCTTCAGGGCGATATTGTCGCGGGTGATGAACTCGGGGAAGTCGGCATCGGCGATCTCATCGAGCTCCTTGCCAAGCAGCTCAGCGGCCTGGTGGGAGTCGTAGTTGCTGATGCCCCGGGCGAGCTCCTGCCCTTCGCCGTCGACGATGCTGATGACATCGCCGCGTCTGAAATTACCCTCGACCCGCACCACTCCCTTGAACAGGAGGCTCGAGCCTCGTTCGGCGAGGGCATCCTTTGCGCCCGGGTTGATCTCTGTGAGCCCGGTGGTGGCGCTGGCGTAGGCGATCCAGTGTTTCCGGCTCTTGAGCCGCTTGCCGGGCAGGAAGAGGGTGCCGACATCTTCTCCCTCGAGGACCTCCCGCACGACATCGGCCTTCATGCCGTTGACGATGACCGCAGGGATGCCGCTCTGCAGCGCAATGGTGATGGCCTGGAGCTTGGAGGCCATGCCGCCGCGACTGCGTTCATCGAGGCTGTCGCCGGCCATGTCAGTAATCTCGCTGGTGACCTCCCGGACCACCGAGAGAGGCTTGCTGTTTTCAGCCCCTTCGCCGGCGGGGCTGGCGGGATAGAGGCCGTCGACATCTGTCAGCAGCAGAAGGAGGTCGGCATCGAGCTTCGAGGCGACCAGGGCTGAGAGCTCGTCGTTGTCTCCGAACACCGCTCCCTTTCCGTCTTCGGCCTCCTCGATTTCGCTCGTTGAGATCGAGTCGTTTTCATTCACGATCGGCAGGACACCCATCTCCAGCAGCCTGAACATCGTGTTGCGCAGGTTGAGGTAGCGGGTTCTCGAGGCGAAGTCATCTTCTGTCAGGAGCAGCTGGGCGGTGGGAAGCTGGTAGCGGTCGAAGCCCTGCTGGTAGACCGCCATGAGCTGGATCTGGCCGATGGCGGCACAGGCCTGCTTGTCACGCAGCGAGGATGGCCTGTCTTTAAACTCCAGACGGTTCATTCCCATGCTGATGGCGCCGGAGCTGACCAGGATGACCTTGATCCCCCGGCGGTTCAGGTCAGCCAGGTTTTCGATAAGACCGTGAATTCTGCCCAGCGCCATCTCACCGTCTTCGCGGGAGAGGACATTGGTCCCCACCTTGACGACGACGGTCCTGACGCCAGAGAGGGCGGCCTCGCGGTCATTTTCGCCTGCTTCGGGCTGGTTGGAATGTTCTGTGTTCATGGTCAATACCGTGTACTGTCCGGCTAGCCGTTTTATCGTCGATAATGGCTTCCCGCCACAGGGAAAAGCGGTTCTTTATCGCTGGGCGCCGTCGACGGCGTCCTGCGGGCTTTCCGGTTCAAGCAGGGAGGGAGGTCTTCCCACGGCGCAATAATTGAATCCGAGTTTGCGCAGGGCCGCCGGGTCGCAGATGCCCCGGCCATCAAGGACCAGCTTGTTTTTCATCAGGGTGGCGAGCGACTCGAAATCAAGCTCCTCCAGGCAGGCCCATTCCGTCATGATGGCGATGGCGCAGGCGTTGCGGGCCGCCTCGTAGGGGTCGGAGGCGTATTCGATTCCGGGGAAAAGCCGTTTCATGTTTTTGGTTGCGGCGGGATCCCAGGCCGCCACCTCGGCCCCGGCCTCCACCAGCTGCCCGATGAGCACCCCGGAGGCGGAGTTGGTGATGTCATCACTGCCGGCCTTGAAGCTGAGCCCGAGCACAGCGATTCGCCGTCCCTGCAGGTCACCGAGGAAAGAGCGCAGGCGCTCGAGGTGGGAGGCCTTCTGGGCCTCGTTCACACTCTCGACAGCATCGAAGAGCTGTGTGTCGAGGCCGTGCTCTCTGAGCGTGTCGATGAGGGCACGGATGTCCTTGGGCAGGCACGAGCCGCCGTAGCCGGGGGAGGGGACCAGCGCTCCGGAGCCGATTCTCGAATCCAGCCCGATTCCGCGGGCGAGCTCGCCGGCGTCCGCTCCCAGCTGTTCGCACAGCCCGGCGAGGGAGTTCATGAATGAAATCCTGCAGGCGAGCATGGCATTGGAGGCGTACTTGATGAGCTCGGCGGTCCGGGTGTCGACCTCGAGGAAGGGGCCGCTGCCGGTGAAGTCTTCGTAAAGTTTCTGCAGGAGCTCAAGCGAGCGTTCGTCATCACAGCCCGCGATTATCCGGTCGGGCTCGCGAAAGTCGCTGACCGCGCTTCCGGCCTTGAGGAACTCGGGATTGCAGGCGATGGAGAAGGGCTCTTCGGTGAGGGATGAAACCAGCTGCCGAAGGGTCTCGGTGGTCCCCACCGGTACAGTGCTCTTGACCACGATGAGGGTGAAGCCCCGGATGCTCGCGGCGATGTCCCGGGTTGCCGACCGGATTCTTTCGAGGTCGGGTTTCCCGTCTTCTCCCTGGGGAGTCTCGACACAGAGGAACACCACCTCCGCCTCGGCAGCGGCTGCCGGGGTGTCGGTGGTGAAGCTGAGCCGGCCGGCCTCCACGTTGCGGGCGACCAGGTCGGCGAGACCGGGTTCCTGTGAGTCGAGCTCGAGGCGTTCGAGGCGCTCGATCCTGTCGGAGTCAATATCCGCGCAGCGGACCTCGTGCCCCAGCGCGCTGAAGCAGGCGCCGGTGACAAGGCCGACATTTCCGGTTCCGATGATCGAGAGTTTCATGGTCGCTTTCCTGCGGTCGAGGCCGGACAGTCCGGGCCCTGTGAGAGACTATTGTAAAGTTTCCCCCCACCGGGGAGGAATCTCCAACCAGAAAAATTCCCCCTGGCCGGCGGATGGGAGCCTCCATGGAGGAAAACAGGCTCCGTACTCTGTCCAGCGACGACTGTTCGGGGCGAACCGAAAAAAAGACGGGGCCAGGACTTCTTTGGGGAAATCCTGTCCCTCGCCTGAAACGGTACCGACAGGTTCGAGGGAAGCGGAATCACGTCCAGTGGAGGTCGGCCCGAAGGCCAGGGGTAGGACGTAAAAGTCCGCCCAGATCGTCAGTTTGGGTCTTGCTTCACTTACGGAAAAGGGCGTACAGCCTCGAACAAGTCATCAGAACTTTATCGGTTTTATGTCACCGGTATGTCACCACCTGGCGGCATTTCGAGGCGGTGAGCAGGAAAAACGTCCGGATGTTCGGTATTTGGCAGGTTCCTTCCTCCGATCGTGCTCTTTTCAGCGGCTTCCCGGGCTCTTGTGAACCTTACCGGTCCCTCTGTCGGCGGGGCTCATCCATTTTGGTGTTTGTGGCTAAAGGGTGATGTCCTACAATCCCTGCCTTTTGCACAGAACAGCTAAATAATGACCAGCAGAACGAGGTATTTGAAGAGATGAAGTACGTCTACTTCTTCGGCGCCGGCAAGGCGGAAGGTAATGGTTCAGAAAAGTTTAAGAACTTACTCGGCGGCAAGGGAGCCAACCTGGCCGAGATGGCGGGGCATCCGAAGCTCAAGCTGCCGGTGCCTCCCGGCTTCACCGTCAGCACCGATGTCTGTACCTACTATTATGACAACCGCCGCCGCTATCCGCCCGAGCTGAAGGCCCAGGTCGCCACCGCGATCCGCAAGACCGAGCGGGCGATGAAGAAGAAGTTCTGCGACCCGAAGAATCCCCTGCTCTTGTCGGTGCGCTCCGGCGCCAGGATCTCGATGCCCGGCATGATGGAGACTGTGCTCAATATCGGCCTGACCTCGAAGACCATCCCCGGCCTCATCAAGCAGACCGGCGGCAACGACCGCTTCGTCTACGATGCCTACCGCCGCCTGATCACCATGTACTCCGATGTGGTCATGGAGAAGGCTGCCGGGATCGAGCCGAAAGAGGGCAAGGGCATCCGCCACCAGATCGAGCATCTCTTTGAGAAGAAAAAGAAGGC
>CAZTRG010000236.1:0-25383 GCA_964615885.1 uncultured Planctomycetia bacterium
GCCAAGGTAAGTGAAGAGCATACCGTACTGGAGCATGACGGCAGCTCCACCCTGCGTATAGGTGATCCTGTGCTCATTGCCCCGCGGCATGTCTGTGCAACGGTCAATCTCTGGGAAGAGTTCCACCTCGTCACTGCAGACGGCCGGCTGCACAATGAGCCTCTTTCAGTAAGCGCAAGAAACCGCTAAGAGAAGCAGGCGAAATGGCGAAGAAAGCCTACATCGAGAGGATCCCGGAACCCGAGGTCATGGACGACAGCGAGGAGGCCGGGGTCTACGATGCGGCGGACTTCAACCGGGTCAACCGCTCCTGCGCCCGGAGGATCTGCAAGCTGCTTGATGCCGACCGGGGCCATGCCCTTGACCTCGGAACCGGGCCGGCGGAAATACCAATCCGGATCTGCACCCTGAAACCCGGCTGGAAGATAACCGCAGTCGATGCCAGCCCATCGATGCTGCGCCTTGCCCGCCAGCGGGTGAAAGAGGCCGGGCTGGAGAAACGAATCCGGCTGGTCCAGGCCGATGCAAAGAACCTCCGCCGGCTGCGGCAGAAATTTTCTGCCGTTTTCTCTAACAGCCTCCTCCATCACCTGCACGACCCCTCCCCCTTCTGGCTGGAGGTAAAACGCCTGGCAAGGCCCGGAGGCAGCGTGATGATCCAGGACCTCAGGCGGCCTCCGGGAAAAAGCAGGGCCCGGGAGCTCACCCGCCTCCATACCGCCGGAGCTCCTCCTCTTCTGAAGCAGCTTTTCTACCAGTCGCTCCTGGCAGCATTTACCCCTGGCGAGGTGCGCATTCAGCTCCAGGAGGCAGGGCTCGACCTGCAGGTCAGGGCCACCACCGACCGCCACCTGGTCGCCAGTGGACGACTATAGAGAGCCCGCACTTCCTCCTTGACGAATATCTTCAAAACAGTTAGTTGGTCTTTCTGTAAGAGAAACCAGCAAAGGAAAGAATCTTTGTCGATATCGCAGAATTCCTACCTGGGCAGAGGAGTACTGTCCCAGCTCGCGGATGTCATCCGCGAAGCTTCTCCACGATCCGTTTTCCTGGTGAAAGGCGCCGGCGCCTACAAGGCTTCCGGGGCAGAACCCCTGGTTCAAAAAGCCCTTGCCGGACTGGATAGCACCTCCTTCGACAGCTTTACCCCGAACCCCAAGTGGAGCGACATCATGGCGGCGCTGGACCTCTTCAGGAAGAGCTCCTGTGACCTCATCCTGGCAGTAGGAGGCGGAAGCGCTATCGACATCGGGAAAATGATCAGCTACCTCGCTCTTCAACCCGGCTCCCCTGAAACCTATCTGCAGGCCGGCGTGAAACCTGCTGAACCGGTCATACCCCTGGTGGCAATCCCCACCACTGCGGGCTCCGGTAGCGAGGCCACCCATTTCGCGGTGGTCTATTATGAAGGAAAAAAATATTCTGTTGCCCACGAGGACATCCTGCCGCGCTATTGCCTGGTTGATTCAAGCCTTACCGACAGCCTTCCGCCGCTTTGGACCGCCGCAAGCGGCCTCGACGCATTCTGCCAGGCGGTTGAGTCCCTCTGGGCTGTCCAGGCCGATGATGAATCTACTGCCTGGTCCAGGAAAGCCATCGCCCTGTCCCTTGAGCATCTCGCGGCCACCTCCACCAGCCCCGGGCAGGAAAACCGTGACGCCATGTGCGAAGCTTCCCACCTCGCCGGCAAGGCCATCAACATCACCAAGACAACCGCATGCCATGCCCTGTCCTATACGATGACCTCGATGCTCGGAGTTCCCCACGGCCACGCAGTTGCCATGACCCTCGGGGCGGTTATGGCTTATAACTACGGTGTCGGTGAGGACGACTGCAATGATCCCAGGGGGCGTGAACACGTACGCGCCAGGATCGATGAGATCCTCCAATTGCTCGGAGCAAGCAACATCGCAGAGGGAAGGGACAGAATAGACGCCCTCATCGAAGCGACCGGGCTGACCAGCTCTCTCACCGCCATCGGCATTAGAGATGCCGAGGCTCTTGAGAAACTCGCAGATGGGGTCAATGCTGAGCGCCTTGGAAACAACCCGAGACAATTTACCCGTGCTGAACTCCTCACCATGCTGCAGGAGCTGCACTCACGGAGCGGGGCGGGATAAACCTCAAGGGGCTGCCTCACAGGCTACTGGCAGGCCTCACAATCCTCACCATTCTGCATCGCCTCGATCGAACAGGCCTGCTGCTCCTCCTCGGTGTACTGGCCCTTGACCACGTCCTTGACGTCTTTCTTTACCGACACCGTGGCCTTTTCGATATTGGTTGCCGCAGTGGTGCGCAGGTAATAGGTGGTCTTGAGCCCCGAACGCCAGGCATCCCTGTACATATGGGAGAGGGCCTTGAGGTCCGGAGTAGCCAGGAAGAGGTTCAGTGATTGCGACTGATCGATCCATTTCTGACGGCGGGCTGCCGCCGCGATCAAGGCGCTGTAAGGAATACTGAATGCCGTCTTGTAGAGGGACTTGATCCGGTCTGGAATAGCAGAAATGTCATCAAGCTCACCATCGAAATACTTGAGCTTGTCGATCATTTCCTGGTCCCAGAGTCCTTCCTTCTTCAGGTCCCTGACAAGATGCTTGTTGAGGACAATGAAATCCCCTGACAGGTTGCTCTTGACGAAGAGGTTCTTGTAGTGCGGCTCGATACAGGGCGAGCTACCCATGATATTACTGATCGTAGCGGTCGGGGCAATCGCCAGGACGTTGCTGTTACGCATCCCCTGCTGGAGAATCTTCTCCTTGAGGAAGTCCCAGTTCTTCCGGCTCCCCCTGGGGACATCCACGGGGACACCCCTCTCCTCTTCAAGCAGGTCGATACTGTCCTGCGGCAGAACTCCCCGGGACCACTTCGAGTTCTCATAGGTCGAATAGCTGCCTCGCTCAGCGGCCAGGTCACTGGATGCTTCATAAGCGTAGTAGGCAATCGACTCCATGAACTCATCGTTGAACTCAACCGCTTCCTGGGTATCAAAGGCGAGGCCTTTCTGATACAGCGCATTCTGCAGTCCCATGACGCCCAGGCCCACAGGCCGATGGCGCAGATTTGCCGTCTGGGCTGGGACGGTCGGATAGAAATTAAGGTCGATGACATTGTCCAGGGCCCGAACGGCAATCCTGACCGTCTCCTTCAGCTTGTCCTGGTCGAGCTCTCCGTTTTTGTCCAGGTGGTTGTCAAGAACAACCGAGCCGAGGTTACAGACTGCTGTCTCATCCTTGCCCGTGTTCAGGGTGATCTCGGTACAGAGATTGGAGCTGTGGATAACGCCGGAATGATCCTGGGGGCTGCGGATATTGCACGCATCCTTGAAGGTGATCCAGGGATGGCCGGTTTCAAAGAGCATCTGGAGCATCTTCTTCCAGACCTCGATGGCCGGCATCTTCTCTCCCTTGATCTCACCCCGCTCAGCCATCTCCTCGTACTCGACGTATTTCTCTTCGAACTTCCGTCCGTAGAGATCGTGCAGCTCCGGCACCTCGCTGGTACGGAACAGCGTCCAGTCTTCGCGAGCTTCCATGCGCTTCATGAACAGGTCCGGAATCCAGTTAGCCGTATTCATGTCATGGGTACGGCGGCGGTCATCACCGGTGTTGCGGCGCAGCTCGAGGAACTCAAAGAGGTCGTTGTGCCAGCACTCGAGATAGGCGCAACCTGAACCCCGGCGCTTGCCGCCCTGGTTCACCGCGACCAGCTGGTCGTTGTGCAGCTTGAGAAAGGGAATCACTCCCTGGCTCTCACCGTTGGTGCCCGCAATATGGCTCCCAGTTCCCCGCACCGATGTCCAGCTCCCGCCGAGCCCACCAGCCCATTTAGAGAGATAGGCATTCTCAGCGATCCCCCTCTGCATGATGCTCTCGATCGAATCATCTACCCAGTAGAGATAGCAGGAAGAAAGCTGGGAGTGCATCGTCCCGGAGTTGAACAAGGTCGGCGTTGAAGAACAGAATCGCCGGCTCTTGTAGAGATCATAGAGATCGGCAACCCGGTCTTCCTTCTGATCTCCTTCGTTCAGGCAGAGCCCCATGGAAACCCTCAGCCAGAAAATCTGGGGGGTCTCGATACGGGTACCCGGCCCCTTGGTCTTATCAATCAGCAGGTAGCGGTCAAAGAGCGTCTGGATCCCGAGATAATCGAAATAGAGGTCTGCAGAGGGATCCAGGATCTTGCTCAATTTCTTGAGATCGTATTTCCTCAGCTCCGGCGACAGGCGGCCCAGGGCGATACCCTTCTCGATATAGCCCGGCAGGTAACGCTGGTGGAACTCCTTGAGAGCACCGATTCCATCCTTCAGGACATCCCAGCCCAGCACCTCCTCGTAGATATAGCTGCAGAGGATCCTGCCGGAGAAACAGGCGAAATCTGCATCTTTCTCGATCAAGGCCTTGGCGTTGAGGATGATCGTCATCCTCAGGTCTTCCCTGGTCACTCCATCGAAGAGCGACCGCCTCAGCTCCTGGATGATCTCCTCCTCGCTGAGACAGAGATCCAGGTCGATGAGGGCAAAGCGGACGCGGGCCACGAGATCTGCTCCATCCCACAGGAAGGTAGAGCCATCCTCTCGCGTGACAACCACCATGCTAGTCTGGGTGTCCGCCTCTTCTGCGGCACCGGCCTCTTCCTCTTCACGCTCCTTCTGGCGCATGAGCGCACGCTCGGCCCGGTAGAGGATGTAGGCCTCGGCAACCTTGTAGTGCCCCAGCTCCATCAGGGCCTCCTGCACCATGTCCTGGACTTCCTCGATGTGGATGAAGGACTGCCCGGTCGAGGTGACCGTCTCGGAGACCTTGTCGGCGACATCGACTGCCGGAGTGGAATCCATCTGAAGCGACAGGAATGCCTTGCGTACCGCGACCTCGATCTTGTCCGAATTCCAGGGAACCACGTGCGTGTTGCGACGGATCACCCGCAGGGTGTCCACCTCGGACCGGCCGCCGGAAAACTGGCTCGCATTGTGAAAAACAAAGCTCCTGGCGACATCATAGGCGCTGTTCTCAACAAGGGCCTTTTCGATCTGCAGGTTGAGGTCCTGGAGCGACAGCCTCCCCGCCTCCCCGGACTCGATCAGCTTCTCAAGATGTCCGGCAACCTCCCGTGTAATTCTGGCTACGAATTCGCGATTCTCAGCGGTGAATACCTTGGCCTCACTCTTCTCGGTCTCACTCTTGACGCGAATCAGGCTGGTGAGCGCTTTGCCGATCGCCTCGGCAACCTCGGTGAAGAGAAGCTCCTTCTCCCCCTGGGGAGTTGAAAGCCGTACCTCCCTTGAGGTCGAAAGGTCATCTTCGCCGAGAGCCTCGGCCCAATTGAATCCCGGACGTGTCTCCTCGGGTTCATCCACATAACGCTGTAGAAGGATGTCCTGTTTCAGCGACGAATTTCTGTAGCTCATATTCTCTTTCTCTCACCTCTGTCTCCCGGCCTGGCCGGGAGCAAGCCTCTCTCACAGCTGGTCATCATCGACAGGATCCAGGGCCTGCGATTTTTGATAGTCAGTTACACGACCCTCAAAAAAGTTCTGCTCTTTCTTGATGTCCATCGTCTCAGCCAGCCAGGGGAAGGGATTCTTCGCTCCCTCGGTCAGGGCCGCCAGGCCAACGCCCTCAAGACGTCGGTCTGCGATGAAGTCAATGTATTGTTCAAAGTCCTCGATGTTGAGTCCCAGGGAATTTACCGCCAGGCAATCCTTGATAAACAGTTTCTCCAGCCTGACAGCTTCCTTCATCAGTCCTGTCAGCTCCTCTTTGAAAGGATTCGTCCAGATCTGGGGGTTCTCCTCCACCAGGTGCATCAACAGCTGCCTGAGCAGCTCAATGTGATTGGATTCATCCCGCAGGGTGTAGCGGAACATCTGCCCGATCCCGGGGAACTTGTTCTGCCTGTAGAGGGAGAGGATCATCCCGAAGAGCCCGTAAAACTGGGTACCCTCCATGCATTGCCCGAAAACGAACATATTCTTCGCCAGGGCCTGGATATTTTCGACCTGGGTCATATCGAGATCACGACGCAGGTCCTTGGAAATCTGGGTCACGAACTCGTTCTTGGCAACGATACTCGGCACATCGACGAACATCGCCTCGCATTCGTGCGGATCGATGCCCAGGGAGCTGATCATGTAAAGAAGCGAGTCTGCGTGAATGTTCTCTTCGTGCGCGTGACGCCCCAGCACCAGCTTCAACTCAGGAGCTGTCACCACCTCGCGAATCACATGAAGGATGTTGTCTCCCACGATGCCTTCGGCGGCGGAGAAATAACCGATTCCCATCCTGATGATCCAGCGATCGGAATCTGTCAACTGGTCGGTGCTCCGCCACTGGGCGATATCCACGTTCATCGGGATGTCTTCGGGCTCCCAGTGGTTGGCCTTCATGTTGCGGTACAATTCATAGGCCCACGCATACTTCAGTGGAAGGAGGTTGAAGGTCATCGTGTCGATGCCGTTGATCACCTTTTTGGCGGCGAAGACCTCCTCTGCCTTGTGCTTGTCGAGTACGAAGGTCCTTTCGCCTACGTTGAAAGTCTTCGTCTTTCCGGTGTTATCTTCCGCCACGGCGACACCAGCACCCGCATCGGGCTGGCCCTCTGTCATCCGCTCCTCATGACTTTCGAAACCCATAATCTTCCTCTCCAGTTCCTGGCAGGAGCTCCAGTCAGAGACCTCTGCCTGGAAGAACAATTGCCTAAGAGAACAATCGACCGGCCCTGCCACCGATGCCCACCCGGGTACCGATGCCGCTTATCGCTCGAGCCGGGCCTGCCGCAAAAAACAGCGGCAGGAACTCATTAGCACCAAATATTAATTTTCGAACCACCAACCCGTTCCCCCTCCACCAAGAGAAGAACCAAACCGGGCCAGCCTGGAAAACGGAAGCGACTTTTTCCTCTTCGCTTCCAGCCGGCTCATCCAGGGGACAACCGGCCTTCGCACCAGGCCCGGCTTTCAAACGGGCATCTTTTTCTCTTCACCTCCACTTTAATTCCAGGGAACCAGGATCAAAACCCCTGACCGGCCCGGCACCACCGTAAAAGCGACACCAAACCCGTATCGAGAACCCGCAATGCGCGATCCCGACCAGTCACCCTGTTAACAATTAAAATTCCAACCAACCGGGCTTCCCTGTCACCACCTCAAGGTGTCTCAACCTCAGAGGACCGTGACTGCGGCCGACAAGATGTGGCCATCGGGGTAAACCCGAACCAAGACCTCCCGAACGGCTGGAGAGTATCCCGGAGTCGCCTCCGGATCCGTTTTTATCGGAAAACCTCCAAGCCGATCTACCTCACCGGATTAAAACGCATCCGAGGGAGATCCTTCCGGGTAACACTATATGATCCGGAAGGTTGGCCAACTTACTACAAGATATAGTCCCGTCAAGGGAGATTTCGGCTGCTGGACCGGATGGATGGCTGATTGCCTTAACTTACGGGAAAAAAAAAACATCTTTGGGTCCTGGAGATGCTTCCGTCTGCCAGATCCAACGGGCATTGAGTTAAAATCAACCTCCTGATACCATCCCTTTTTCAGTTCCAGGACGATAGAGAGCCTACTCGGCGGTAAAGCAGGACGTGGCTGCGAAAAAACAAAACTCCAGAACCCGCCGGGGGCCTGACCCATCAGATAAGGCCATCATCCCCCGCTCCAGGCATCCGATCTCCCGTAAGAATATCGACAAGGATGCCTGCACGATCATGCGGCGCCTGAACCAGCACGGGCACGAGGCCTACCTCGTCGGAGGAGCAGTACGCGATCTCTACCTGGGAAAACGTCCCAAGGATTACGACATCGCCACCGACGCCACCCCCTCGAGACTGAGGAAGCTCTTTCGCAACTGCCGGATCATCGGACGAAGATTCAAGATAGCTCACATCTTCTATGGAACCAAAATCATCGAGGTCGCCACCTTCCGCCAGAGTGCAGACAAGGACAGCGGCGACTCCGGAAAGCCGGCAGAGGGGATCGTTCGTTCCGAGAGCGGAATCATCCTCCGGGACAATGCCTATGGGACCCCGAAAGAGGACGCCAGGCGAAGGGACCTTACGATCAATGGATTGTTCTACGACATGAAAACCTTCTCGGTGCTTGACTACGTCAACGGGGTCAGGGACCTGAAGGCCCGGGTCGTTCGGATGATCAACGACCCCGACGTCAGCTTCGCGGAGGACCCGGTCAGGATGCTTCGTGCCGTACGGCATGCTGCCCGTACCGGGTTCAAGATCGATGGCTCGACCATGGACTCGATCATCCGCAACCACCCCGACATCCTCCAGGCAAACTCTTCGCGCCTGCTGGAAGAGCTTCTCAAGGATTTGCGCAGCGGCTCGGCAGCCCCTTTCTTCAAGGCGCTGTTCCAGGCCCACCTTCTTGGGGACCTCCTGCCATCTCTCTCAAGCCAGCTCGCAGAGCACAGGGGAAAGCACCCCTTCTGGCGGCGAATGGAAGCGCTCGATGACCTCGTCCAGTCCGGCAGGGAATTCTCGACACCAACCTGTCTCTCCATGCTCCTCTTTACAGCTCTCTTCAAGGAAGAAAAGATGTGGAGCACCAACGCCAGGATATCTGACAAGGCCCGCTCCCAGCTCCTGCGAAACTACCAGGAGAGCACCAGCACCCTGCAGATCTACAGGCGTTACACCGAGCGAATTCTCCAGGTTGCCAGGCATCTCAGCTCCTTTCATTACCAGTTCCAGCAGGACAGGATCCCCTCCAAGTGGCTGGGAAAGAACTATGCGCCCGAGGTTCTCGACTGCCTTGAAATCGAGCTCGAATCACTGGGAAAAAACCCGGGAGAGCTGAAGAAGTGGCGCAAAATCTGCGACCAGGAACACAGGAAACGTGAGGAAAAGCGGCGCAAACGGCGGGAAAAGAATGGGGAAAGCGAGACCGAAAATGCCCAGGGCGGCAGGAGACGGGCAAGACGCCGGGGAGGCCGGCGAAGGGGCAGAAGAGGGCGGGGCGGTAAAAAAGCCGACTGAAACCGCCGGTCCCCGGCCCAGGAGACCTGGCCGGAAGGGCTGCCTGGTTCAGTGCCGATGGAGCTCGAGATAGCGCCCGGAAGGGGATTCTGCTTTTCGGCGCATAAACGCAAGCAGCTCCTCAACCTCCTCGCTCAGCAAGCCCTTCTGCTCTAAAAGCGCACAGCGGGCTTCCAGTGCGGTGCCTCGTTCCTTGCGGAACAGGATCGAGAAGGCCTTCTTCAGGGTGGCAATCGCCTCATCGCTGAAGCCCCCCCTGGACAAGCCGATGGTATTGACCGCGAAGGGGTTTGCGCTGATCGAATCGGGACGGCGGTCATGCTTCAGGAAAGGCTCGGCATCCTTGCGCACCCCGGCCAGCCCCCCGATAAAGGCGAACCGCCCGAGGGTACCAAACTGACCGACCCCGGAATTGCCCGCAATATTGCAATTCGATCCAATATGGCAATGACCGGCAAGGAGAACAGAATTGGCAAATATACAGTTATCTTCCACAAGGCAATCATGCCCGACATGGGAAGACGCCATAAACAGGTTGCCGTTACCGATCCGGGTGGCCCCCCCGCCCTTGGGAGCTCCGCGGTTGACAGTAACTCCCTCGCGAAAGGTGTTGCGATCGCCTATCTCAACAGCGGTCGGCTCCCCCCCATAGCTCAGATCCTGGGGCGCTCCCCCGATCACCGCACAGGAATGAACGATGTTCTCTGCACCGAGAACTGCGGGCCCCTTGAGAACTGCGTTTTCACCAATCAGGCAGCGGTCACCAACTGTAACTGATGGGCCGACAACTGCGCCGGGGGAGATCTCAACTCCCTCGCCAAGCCGGGCCTCTTCATGGACCCACCCGCCCTGGAGTTGCCTGTAGCCGGTAACTTCTTCTCGTGTAGGATCAGGCATTCGTCCTTCCTTAACGCCCGCAGTATAGCCGACCATCCACGCATCGGACAGTACCCTGTAAAAGATAATCATGCAGCCGGGGGAGATTCGCTGACAAGCAGAGTTCCATTGGGTACTCTTTGCTGGATCATGGGCACACAATCCCTTCCTACAAAACGATGGTCCACTGGCGGGGATTTCGTCCTGCAGAGCGGAGAAACCCTCCCGGGGCTCGAGATCGCCTACGAGACCTGGGGGGAGCTTTCAGCCGAAAGAGACAACGTGGTGCTCGTCCTCCACGCACTCTCGGGATCAAGCCATGCCTTCTCCTCGGCGGAAAACCCCGAGTCCGGCTGGTGGGAAGAGCTCTACGGAGAGGAAGCTCCACTGCGAAGGGCCGGCTGCCACGTGATCTGCGCCAACATCATCGGCAGCTGCTACGGTACGACCGGCCCCTCGAGCATCAACCCCGCCAGCGGGGCCCCCTATGCCGCCGAATTCCCCCAGATCACCCTCCGGGACATGATCGAGGCCCAGCGGCTGCTGCTGAAAGAGCTGGGAATCGACAAGCCGGTCACCCTGCTTGGCGGCTCCATGGGCGGCATGCTGATCCTCGAGTGGATGTCTCAATACCCAGGGGAGGTCAGCCAGGCCATTTGCCTCGCCACCCCTCCGCGCAGTGAAGCCTTCACCATTGCCCTGCGTTCGGTTCAGCGTGATGCGATCCTGGCTGACCCGAACTACAGGAATGGGTCCTACGATGAGGAGAATTTCCCCGGGGCAGGTCTTTCTCTTGCCCGCAAGATCGGCATGATTACCTACCGGTCCCCGGTGGAATTCAACGAGCGCTTTGGCCGCGCTGTAAAAGATCCGCGCAACCATTTCCGCGAGGGACTCTACGAGGTCCAGTCCTACCTCGACCACCAGGGGCAGAAATTCGTCGCCCGCTTCGATCCAAATACCTACCTGTATTTCTCCCGGGCGATGGATCTCTTTGACATCGCAGCCGGACACGACTCTGTAGCTGCTGCATTCAGGGGGTGTTCAACCAGGGTGCTGCTGCTCTCGATCGACTCGGACTTCCTGGTTCCCACCGCCCACATGACGGAGCTCTGCGAGGCCCTCACCGAAGCAGGCCTGGAGGTCGAGCTCCAGCTCATGGAGAGCCGCTATGGTCACGATGCATTCCTCCTTGAAACCGGGCAGATCAACCGGCACATCGGGAATTTCATCAAGGTCGATTGAGCCCGGCCAGCTCCAGGGATCCTGGTAGAGCCCCTTGCTCTTTACCCTGGCCCGCCAGGGCAAATTCTCCCGGCCTCAGAACCCTCTCAGGCATCCTTGAGCGAATCGAGCACAGCGGCCGCTGTCGAGGTGATCTTCTCGATGTCCTCATCGCTGTGGGCCGTGGAGACAAAGAAAGCCTCGTACTGGCTCGGCGGAAGGGTCACCCCTCCCTCGAGCATCCCCTGGTAGAACCTCGTATAGAGATCGGTTCGCACGCCATCGAGTGAATCCAGGTTCTCAACCTGCTTCTCATTAAAAAAGAGGGTCATCATCGATCCGACCCGCTGAACCCTGGCGCTCAAACCAGAGGAGTCTGCAGCCTCCTGCAGCCCGCCCGCCAGGGCTGCCCCGGCTGCCTCCAGGCCCTCGTAGACCTGCTCGCCTGCAAGCGCCTTCAAGGTGGCGAGGCCGGCAGCGGTGGCCAGTGGATTTCCAGACAGGGTTCCGGCCTGGTAGATGGGGCCCTCGGGAGCAATCTGGTTCATAATTTCCGCCGGTCCGCCGAAGCCGCCTACCGGCAGGCCTCCACCGACGACCTTACCCATCACGGTGAGGTCCGGGGATACAGCATAGCGTTCCTGGGCCCCACCCGAGCTGATGCGGAAGCCGGTAATCACCTCGTCGAAAATAAGCAGGGCTCCATGCTCATCGCAGAGCTCACGCAGGCCCGCCAGGAAACCTTCAGCCGGTGGGACCACTCCCATATTCCCGGCAACCGGCTCCACGATCAGGGCACCAATCGAACCAGCTGCCCCTTCAAAGACCGCGCGCACATTCTCAAGGTCGTTAAAACGCGCCAGGTGGGTCAGCTTCGCCAGGTCGGCAGGTACGCCGGGACTCGAGGGTACCCCGAGAGTCAGGGCGCCCGAGCCGGCAGAGATGAGAAAAGAATCGGCGTGTCCATGGTAGCAGCCGGCAAACTTGATGATTTCATCCCGGCCGGTAACACCACGGGCCAGGCGAAGAGCCGACATCGCAGCCTCTGTGCCGGAGCTGACCAGGCGGACCTTCTCGACGGAACCAAACCTGGAGCAGATCAGCTCCGCCAGCTCCACCTCTGCAGCCGTGCAGGCACCGAAGCTGGTGCCGCTTCGGGCAGCCCGGCAGACTGCATCAACCACATCGGGGTGGGCGTGCCCGAGGATCAGCGGCCCCCAGGAGCCCATCACATCGACGTACTCACGGCCATCGACATCCACCAGCCGGCTGCCCCGGCCCTCGCTGAAGAAAACGGGATTTCCCCCTACCGAAGCACAGGCCCGCACAGGAGAATTCACTCCACCGGGAATGACACCCAGGGCCCGCTCGAACATTTCAGCACTTGAAGCCATCGTCAAATATTCCTTCCCGCCTTTCAATCGCGTGACTGGACTGCTTCCACCAGGGCTCGCACCGAGTCCACCGGGGTTCCAGGCAAAACACCATGTCCAAGATTAAAGATAAAGCCTTCGTCACCTGCCATCTCATCCAGGACCTGGTTTGCTTTGCGCGACACCTCGGCCGGCTCCGCAAAAAGGCAGGATGGGTCGAGGTTGCCCTGGAGCCCTTTCTCTTTACCGAGAAACTCCCGCGCCTCGCCCAGGCGGGTTCGCCAGTCAATACTGAGAACGCCGGCACCGCTGGATGACATCTCCTCGAGGAGATGGGACCCACCGTTGACATAAAGAATCGACGGCGCCCCGGAGTCTCTAATCGAATCGAAAACCGCCTGCTGGTAGGGCAGGGCAAAGCGCCTGTAGTCATCCCTGCCCAGGAGCCCCGCCCAGGTATCGAAGAGCTGGACCGTATCAGCGCCGGCCTGCAGCTGCGCTCCGAGATAGCTCCCGGTTGCCCTGGCAAGCCTTTCAAGCAGTGAATGCAGAAGGTCGGGAGCTTCGTTCATCAGGCGCTTGATCCACTCCCCGCTCCGGTGAAAATTCCCCTCCACCAGGTAGGCAGCCATGGTGAAGGGCGCCCCGGCGAAGCCGAGGACCGCCACCTCCGGGGGAAGCTCCGAGCGGAGCCGCGCCAGCGTCTCCAGCACCGGGGCCGTATGTCCGGCAGGATCGGGATCCGTCAGCGAGTTGATGGCCTCCGCCGTGCGCAGAGGCTCCAGGAATTTAGGGCCGGGGTTGTACTCAAGGGGAGCCCCCATGGCCTCTGCAAGAAAGAGGATATCGTAAAAGACCACCACGGCATCGAGGGCGAAGCGTCGGTAGGGCTGCATGGAAACCTCGAAGGCCAGGTCCGGACTCGAGCACATCTCGACAAAGGAGTGCTTCTCCTTGATCTCCTGGTACTCAGGCAGGTAACGTCCCGCCTGGCGCATCAGCCACACCGGTGGCCGTCCGCTGTTCGAGCAGCGGGCAGCATTAAGAAACCGGGAAGAACCTGTCTTACTTTGATCCATCGCGTTAAATCTCAGATTCAGACCTCATTCATGACCTGCTTTTATGGTCTTTCGAACTGGAGAGGTCAAGAAAATCGAGCCGGTTGAGCAGAATCAAATTCCAGGTTTTCCACCCGGAACCGGGAGCCCAGGCAGGCTAAAGAAAACCCCTGCAGAAAAAAAACCTTCAAAACGCCCCCCAGGGACCGTAGCTGAACGCCCCTGGAAGGGAAGATGCATCCGATAATTCAAGCGGATGCCCCCCCTGGGAAGCCAGCTCAACAGGCCGGCCTCCCCCGGGCTGAAGGCCCCCCTTATAAAGAGCCAGGGCCGCTCGACAGGACCACCGGCAACAGGTTTCCAGGGTGGAGGGAAATTGCTTCCGGGCAGGAAAACAAACACGGAACAGGCTGGCTTTCCTGTTACACTAGGGGATTGCCGTATGCTGTGCGGCAACCTCCAGGACCTCTGGTTCCCGGGTGTACCCAAGCGCAAATTTCTTTTGAGAATACCATCGGATGGAACTTCTCGTCTTCGGACTGAACCATAAAACAGCCCCTGTGGGACTGCGTGAGAACTGGGCTCTGTCTACTGATGAATCCGGGCTCGCCCTGGAGAGAATCCTCTCGAAAATCGAGGGTTCCGAACACCTGATCCTCTCGACCTGCAACCGCACCGAGTTCTACAGCGCCATCCCTTCATCCAGCAAACTGGCAGTAAATCTCAACGAAGAGGAAGGCTCCCTCTTTGAGGAGCTGAGCAACTTCTACCTGGGACAGGACGATCAAGACCAGTCCCCCACCGATGATTGCTTCTACCTCTACCGCCAGGAGAATGCCGTCAAGCACCTCTTCCGCGTAGCAGGCGGGCTCGACTCCATGATCGTCGGAGAAACCGAGATCCTCAGGCAGCTGAAGGAAGCCTACGAGCTCTCTGAAAAAAACAGCGCCAGCGGAAAGATGTTTCGCCATCTCTTTCCCGAGGCTCTCAAGGTCGGCAAGAAGGTCAGGACCTCGACGGCCATCTCCGAGGGGTGCATCACCCCTGGGCAGGCAGCCCTTCGACTGGCCATCGAGATTCTCGGCGACCTCGACGGGAAAAAAGCGCTCCTGATCGGTTCCGGTACCGTGGCCGGGCTTGCTGCCAAAGCCTTCATCGAAAACGACCTGCGAAAATTCACGGTAATGAACCGAACGACGGAATCGGCAGAGGCGATGCTCCAGGGGCTGGAGGGACTGGAGCTGGAGGCTGACATCCTTCCCCTCTCAGCCGACATCGTATCCACCCTCGCCTCGGCGGATGTGATCATCTCATCGACCAGCTCCATCGAGCCACTTATAAGCAGGGAGCAGGTCGAGGCTGCCCAGGCCCAGCGCGGTTCAGCCCCCCTGGTCGTTATCGACCTGGCGGTGCCGCGAGACATTGATCCCGAAAGCAATGAAATAGACGGGGTCCACCTGTTCAATATCGATGACCTGAACAAGGTGATCCAGGGCAACCTGGCCAAACGCCACGACCAGTTTACCCGGGCCGAGGAGATCGTCCGCAAGCAGCTCGACGTCTTTTACGGACAGCTGAATTACCTCAATATCGATCCGGTGATCCGCCACCTCATCGAACGCTTTGAAATCATCCGCACGGGTGAATTACAGAACTCGATGGGAGAGTTCCCGGTCGAGCTTCACGATGCGGTCGATAAGATGACCCGGCGGCTGGTCAACAAGCTCATCCATTTTCCGATCGAGCGGCTCAAATCGATCCGAGACATGCAGGGCCTCAACGAAGATGAGATTGCCTTCCTCAAAAAGCTCTTCCTGCCGAAGTGAGAACAGGATGAGGGAAGCCTTTATGTGCAGACCAGCAGGAGGATTCCGCCGGGAAAGGAATGCCTGCCTGGTGCTCACGGAGGTGCTGCCAGGATGAACACTCACGGGCTGAAGCTTGGAACACGGGGAAGCCCGCTTGCCCTCTGGCAGGCCGAATGGGTCCAGCAGGCCCTCGGAGCAGTGGCTCCGGAGCTTGAGATAGAGCTCTCCATCATCAAAACCAGCGCCGAGAATTTTCCCGAGCAGGAGATCCCGATGATCGGCACCGGGGTATTCAGCCGTGAAATCGATGAGGCGCTGCTCAGTGGAAAGATCGATGCAGCCGTTCACAGCCTCAAGGACCTGCCCTCGGACTATCATCCGGAGCTCGAAATTATCGCGGTGCCGCAAAGAGAAAGTGCTCTCGATGCCTTCGTGAGTGCGGATGGCAGGTGCCTTGGAGAGCTGGAACCCGGTGCCCGGATAGGAACAGGCAGCCCGCGCCGCAAGGCCCAGCTGCTGGCCTGGCGGCCGGATCTCGAGATCATTCCACTGCGTGGAAACGTCAATACCCGTCTTGAAAAGATCTCCCGCGATCAGCTGGCGGGGACGATCCTGGCCCACGCCGGTCTCAGGAGACTTGGAAAAGAGGACCTTGTTACTGAGCTGATTGACACCTCCATCTGCCTTCCCGCTGTGGGACAAGGCGCCCTGGCACTGGTGATGCGCAAGGACGACTCCTCCTGCCGGCAGGAATTGCTGGCCCTCAACGACAAGGACAGCCATGAGATCACCAGGGCTGAGAGATCCTTCCTGCGACGTCTTCGTGGCGGCTGCCAGGTTGCCGCCGGCGCCCTGGCCCGCATCGAGCAGGCAGAGGATGACCTGCTTCATATCGAGGGCGTGCTGGCCAGTGAAGATGGCTCGACCTGCCTGCGGGCAAAGCGCAGCGGTCCACGCAGCGAGGGAACCAGGCTAGGTACAGAGCTTGCCGAGGAGCTGCTGCAACAGGGCGGAGAGGCTCTTATCAGGAACCCGGAAGAGCCCCAGCAATGACAGGGAGCTCTCTCCATGGCGCCACGATCATCCTGACCCGTCCGGAGTGCCGCGGCGCAGAGCTGGCAAACCGGCTGAAGGAGCTCGGCGCGAAGGTGCTGGCGGTCCCCTCGATTCGTTTCTCGCCGATAGAAGACTCCGAGTCCTGGCGGCGGACCCTTGAGAGCCGCGGCCACTTCTCCCATATCATCTTCTCCAGCATAACAGCGGTCGATACCTTCCTGGGCCTGTGTTCGCAGGCGGGAGCCAGGCTCGATTCCTGGGCTCCGGATTGCACCATCTGTGCAACCGGGGCCTCCACTGCAGCTGCACTGGAGCGGGCGGGTATCACAGGAGCGATGGTGTCCAGCGGCACGACCGGAGCGGATTTTGCCCGGGAGTTCATCGAAAAAGAAAAGCCGGGGCCTGAAACCCGGATTCTCCTGCCGGGCTCGGAGATTGCCCGCGGAGAGCTGGCTGCCGCCCTGCGGGACTGCGGAGCACAGGTCGAGGAGCTGGCCATCTACCGTACCTGCACTGAAGAGCCGGCCCGGGCTGCGCCCCTGCTGGAAGCTCTTGAGCGTGGAGAGACACCGCAGGCCATCACCTTCGCCAGCCCCTCTGCCGTCAAGGGCTTCCTGGAGCTCTGCGGGGAGCCGGGGCGGGGACTGCTTGACCATGGCGGCGTGAAGATTATCTCGATCGGAGCAACCACCAGCGAAGAGATCAGGGCGCGGGGCCTGGAGGTTTCAGCCCAGGCGGCCCGGCCAGACGCCGAGTGCATTGTTGAAGCCCTGGCTGGGGCCTTGGCTGAATAAGCACAGGCCTCTTCAGGCGCCGCCCTGGCTGCCCTCTGTCCCCTGGAGGGTGACATCGAGCCTCGGATAGGGAATCTCGATGCCCTCTGCCAGGAAGCGCTTGTAGATTTCCTTCCTGAGCATATGGCTCACACGGCCTCTCAGGACCGGCTCCCGGATCCATCCGCGAAGCTCGACAAAAAGAGCCGAGTCCCCGAAATCCTTGAAGCGCACCTTTGGAGCAGGGGTTTCCGTGATCTCCGGGTTAGAGACGGCGATATCCAGCAAGAGCTCCTCGACCCGGTCGATATCCGTGCCATAGGCAATGCCGACACGAACCCGGATCCGCTCCTTCACGTGGGGGCCACCGCTCTCGTTGGTGATCTTGGAGTTCCCCATGACCGCATTGGGAACGGTGATCTCAACGTCATCCCGGGTCAGCATGCGCGTGCTGCGCAATCCGATGTGGGTCACCTTGCCGCGCTCGCCGGAATCCAGCACAACGAAGTCACCGATCTTGTAGGGAGCATCAGCCAGGATAAAGGCTCCGGCAAAGAGATTGGCGAGACTGTCCTTGGCTGCAAAACTGAGGGCCAGGCCGATGATTCCTGCCGAGGCGAGCCAGGCACTGGGGTTAATTTCCCAGGCGAGACAGAGAAAATAGAGCGCTGCCCCGATGACCACCAGCAGGGTCACATTGTAGAACAGCGGCAGGGTGCGGGCCTGGATCAGGGGGAAACGATCCCGGTTCCTGCTGAGAGCCTCGAGGATGACATTGGAAGCGCGGATCGCAAAGACGGCGAGGAAAACAATACCGAGGGTCTTGAGAATTGCCAGCGTGGGCCCGAGGGCCGCCCCCATAAAACCAGCCTGGACCACCGCCATACCCAGTCCGATGAGAAGGACCACCATAAAAACCGGACGATGCATCAGCTTGATGAGCTCATCATCGATCGTCGTCTCTGTCTTCCCGACCCACCTGCCGATCAGGCTGGTGAGCACCCAGGCCGCCAGCTTTGCGCAGACCACCGTCAGGGCGATGATAATTACCGGCTGGACAGCAGGCACACCATCGAGTTTATCCCAAAAGCTCTTAACCGGGTCCAAGATCGTATCGACAAAGGAACCCTGGACTATCGACAGGGACAAGGTATCCATCTCTTCTCTCCACTTTTTCCGGGTCTTCACTCCACTCCGGACAGGCCACCTGCAGGAAACGAAAAACCACCATGAGCCGCCGCGGGCGCGGCTGCAGTGCTCAACCTGACACTTTTGTAATAACCAACCTCCAGCCAGAAGGCAAGGATTTGCCCTAGCTGGGAAGGTCTCTCCACCAGGTCAGCGACAGGGCCAGGAAAAGAAGTGGCCCCAGCACCGCCCCCAGGGCCGGGGAGAGAAGCCCCTGCGCTCCCAGTTCCTGGCAGAAGGCCCCGACCACAAAATACGCCGTCCCAAGACAGGCAGCGAGAAAAGCTCCGAAGAAGATATTGCTGGTCCCTGAATAAATAATCGCCGGCAATCCCAGCAGGAGGAGAACCAGGTTATGAACCGGATGGAAAATACGGGAGTAGTACTTCCCCTTCCAGCTCCGGTCAGAGTCCTCGGTTTCCATCTTCCTCCTCAGGTCAGCCAGGCTCATATGGGCGATCTGCGCTTCGCGCGCCTCGAGGTCTCCGGGTAGCAGGCCGGTCTCAAGCGACTGCTCTTTGAACGATTCCGACAATCGATCCGCCCCCCCCCACCACCTCCGGCTGGGAAACGACCACCAGGCGTGAACGAGGGGCGCCCTCGCTGAATTCAAAAGGTTCATAGCGCGCAATCCAGCCATCCTTCATCAGCCAGTAGCCCCGGCCCTCGCTTGGCTGGACCCACTGCATCTGCGTAGCCTGGATCACCGAGTCGGGCTTGATACCCGGCCTCGTCGGCAGAACCAGAACCCCCTCCGCGCGCTGCTCGTTGATGAGGTAGCGCTTGATGAGAATGAGAATCCCGGCCTGGGTATCCTTGTACTTCAGATCCCTGACCTCGACCTTGCCCTTGCGCTTGCTGGACATCTCAC
Organism: uncultured Planctomycetia bacterium; assembly: GCA_964615885.1. GTDB lineage: Bacteria > Planctomycetota > UBA8108 > UBA8108 > UBA8108 > UBA8108. Next base: position 19,213 of record CAZTRG010000236.1, read on the forward strand.
TGAAGGCCTCGCGGGTCCCGGGCAGCCACCGGTCCTGGATGAAAAAGGTGCCGACAGAGACCAGGCAGGCCGCAAACAGGACCGGCATGAAGAGCCTCCTGTAGCTGCGCCCGTTAGCCAGGATCGGGATCAATTCGTTCGACCTCTGGAGCATGGTCAGGGTAAAGAGCCCGGAGGCCAGGCAGACGATGGGGCCGAGTACCTGGCAGAAGATAATCGGCAGGTTGACTCCGTAATAACGGAACATCAGGTTGAAAAGTTCACCGAGAGAGTCCGCCTGGCGATTGAAGTTATCCAGGTTCTCCACCAGGTCGATGAGCACGAAGATCAGGCAGAAGCTCAGCAGGTTGACCACGTAGACTCCCAGGAAGATACGCAGGATGTAGAGGTCAAGGGTCGGTGAGAACCTCCCTGTCAATTCCGGGCAAGCTTTCTTGATTCTCTCAAAGAGGGTCATACCGCTCTACCTGGTTACCTTTCTCTCAAGACGCCACAGCCCCCCGGCCAGCATGCACAGGAGCAAGACCGCGGGCATCTGCACAAGCGGCAGGGGAAGAAGGCCCTTGTGGACGGCCAGCTGGAAGACAACCGTGCCGCCGTAGAATACAGCAGGCACTAGCGCGCAGGACACGAAGAACGGCAGCAGCCTGTTGCCGGAATTCAATAAGAGGGCAATCAGCCCGCCCATCAGGACGAACAGCCCGCTGCTGAACATACGCCCGATCCGGCCCTGGTATTCAAACTGCAGGCGCTGGAGGGCCTTCGCCTCCCGGCCCTCCGGAGGCTCCCCCCCATCGGCATCCCTCAAGGCAGCAATCTCCGCGGAGAGCTCACGGTTGTTGAGCTCCTTGCCTCTCTTTGCCCGCTTTGCCTTCCGCGCCGGATCAAAGGAGATGTCCAGCTGGTCAAGGTGCATGCGCTGGAAAAAGGATTTGTTCCCTCCCGAATGGAGCTCACTCGAATAGAAAACACTCACGTCCCGCAGCTCGATGATGATGTGCCCGGCAAGAGCTTCGTCGACTGGCTCCGCCGCTTCCCCGGCCGCCGCCGGAGAGAGAGCTGAGGCGCTCCTGAACGGAAGCTCCTCGGGAAACAGGATCGTACCCTCTCCCGCATAGAGACAGTATGGATAGGAGACCAGGTTGAGCTTCTCGATCTTCTCCCTGCTCAGGATCTCATCGGTGTCGGAATCTGCCCGCGGCCCCACGAAAACACCCGTCAGTCTCCTGCCATCGTGTTCCATGATCCACAGGTTCAGGTTCCCGAAACGAAAATCCCTGTTCGCCCCCTTGCCGAGGTAACGAAACTGGTCAATAAGGAGACTGCCCACATCGTTGCGCTTGTGCTTCATCAGGGGAACCACGAAGCCATTGATGAAATAGCCTGAAAAGGAAAACACGATCCCCAGGATGAGCGCCGGCAGCAGGATCTTGCGGTTGGATATACCGAAGCTGCGGGCAGCCATGACCTCGCGGTCAGCCACGAACCGGCCATAGACCAGGCTGGAGGCGAACATCAAAGCCAGCGGAATACTGTCGCTGAGCATGGCCGTCGCCGCGTACCACAGGACCGGAAGCACCAGCGGCAGATCGAGGTCATACCTTCCCGCCGCCAGGATTGAAACGAGCAGGGAGTAGCACAGCTCCAGTACCAGGAGTGAGAAGAGAAAGGTCTTGAAGATCTCAAGCGCGATATGCCGCGTGAGTCCCCAGGATGTTCCTGCCCGCATGCTGTTCATCTGGGTCCGCCAATAGATATCACCGGAAAAACGCGCACCGCTGGCTCGCGCGCAGGGCGACCAGTCGGACTGTAATCGCCCACATTATCCAAGAAGCTGACCAGATCTTACACGACACTGGAGACGAAATTCGAAAAGTAAGGGGCAGATCAGCCGCCCACGGGAGGATTTTCAATCTTATCGGTACCAGTTCAGCTTTTCCGGACCTTTCAAAACTCCGCCTGAATTGCGTTATCTTGCCAGATACTCGAATCAGATCGTATAATCATCGGTCTTTGTTTTTTCTTATCGGACTCCATTGAAAGACCCCCAGAGATGACCCCGGAAATCACCGGAGATCATAAAAAGCCGCTACCGGACTGGAACGCCCTGACGTTCTCCCTTACGGAAACTGACTATATGTACAGGAGCCTGGGGGATACCGAAGGAGATCCGGTCTGGGACAAGGGTGAGCTCATACCCTTCCAGGACATCTCGATCTCGCCGGCGGCAGCCCTAATGTCATACGGGGTAGGAGTTTTTGAAGGTCTCAAGGCCCAGAAAACTGCCGATGGCAGGATCCTGCTGTTTCGGCCTGATGCCAATGCCCGGCGGCTGCAGAGCTCTGCAGAGAGGCTCATGATGCCGCCTTTCCCGGCCGGGCAGTTCGTCGATTCCTGTATCGAGGTTGTGAAACAAAACTCCCGCTTCGTCCCGGAGCTGGAGTACGGGTCACTCTACCTGCGCCCCATGCAGCATGCGGTCGAGCCGCAGCTGGGCCTGGGGCCCTGCAGGCACTTCGCCACCCATATCTTCGCCAGCCCGGTGGGCAGCTACTTCCGGGGCGGCAGTCCCCAGGGCGTCCGCCTGAAGGTACTGGAGCAGGGCCGCGTAGCCCCCGGTGGGACCGGCTCGGCCAAGGCGATGGGCAATTACGCAGGTGCCATCTGGGTTGCCCAGGAATGGAAAGACCAGGGCTTCGATGATGTGCTCTACCTCGACTCACACCATCTCCAGTATCTCACCGAGACCAGCGGCTCGAACCCCTTCGTGCTGCTGAAATCGGGCGTGCTGGCAACCCCTGCACTCGACAGCCAGATCCTGCCCGGGGTTACCCGTGACTCCACCATCGAGATTGCCCGCCAGCTGCTCGGCCTGGAGGTAGAGGAACGGGATATCTCGATCGAGGAGGTCCTGGCTGATGGGCAGGAACTTTTCTGCAGCGGCACGGCCTGGACCCTTCTGAGCGCCCGGGAAATTGTCTACCGGGATAAGGTCAAGACCTTCGAGAAGGAAGACCTTCGAAACGAGATCCTGGAGATCCTTCGTGCGATCCAGACCGGCCAGAGGGATGATCCCTTCAACTGGATAAAGGAGGTCTGAGATGGATCTCGACCAGTGCCGCAAAGACATCAACAGTATCGATAAAGACATCCTCGATCTGCTCGTCAGGAGACGGGCCATCAGCCGGAAGGTCATCGAGGATAAAATCGAGAAGGGCCTGCCGCTTCGTGATGCCGTCCGCGAAGGCGTTGTGCTCGAGACCCTCATCAAGGCCGGGCGAAAGCTCGAGCTCGATGCCCACTTCGTCACCCGGGTCTTCCACGAGATTATCGAGGACTCGGTACGCTCCCAGGAGTCCTTTCTCCAGAACAACCTCAATCCTTCCACCGAGAAGCTGCTCTGCATCGCCTACCAGGGTGTCGAGGGCGCCTACAGCCACCTGGCGGGACAGAAGTTCTTTCGTGGCCAGATCGACAATTGCTCTTTCGAGGGCTACAAGAACTTTTCCGACGTGGTGGCTGCGGTCGAAAACGGCCAGGCGGATTACGCCATCCTGCCGATTGAAAACACCACTGCAGGCAGCATCAACGCGGTCTATGACCTGCTGCTGGCCACCAAGCTCAATATAGTGGGCGAGGAGGTCTTCCCGGTGCAGCACTGCCTGCTGGGCCTCGAGAAGGCGCCCCTTTCGACCATCCAGCGCATCTACTCGCATTACCAGGCGCTGGCCCAGTGCTCTGATTTCCTCTCCCGGCTCAAGAACTGCCAGCAGGAAACCTATGTGGACACCGCCGAGTCAGCCAGGAAGGTCAGCGAAGACGGCGACACATCCCAGGCTGCCATTGCCAGCGAGGAAGCCGGCAGGATCTACGGCCTCAAGGTGCTCAAGCGCAACCTCGCCAACCAGCGCGAGAACTATACCCGCTTTGTCATCATCGCCCCGCGCCCCAACCAGGTCGACAGCAGGGTTCCCTGCAAGACCTCGCTGGTGCTGTCCACCGGCCATCACGAGGGTGCCCTTCTCAAGGCGCTCGCGATCCTTGACAAGCACAAGATCAACCTCACCAAGCTCGAGTCGAGGCCCATGCAGGGCTCACCCTTCACCTATATCTTCTATCTCGACTTCGAGGGCAACTCGAGCGACCCGAAAATACAGGAGGCGCTCGTCAGCCTCAGCGGGGCCACCAACTATCTCAGGATCCTGGGAACCTATCCACGTGAACGGCACGACAAGACCCGGCCCTCCACCCGGTCCAGGGTGCCTGAAAAAATTCCCGGCGAAGAAAAAAACGAAGACGCTGCCGGCAAGGAAACAGCCGCCGGGCAGACCACCGAAGAAGTCTCCGCCACAGCAAAACCCGGCGGCCGGAACATGACCGACCTCTCCCTGAAACCCGGCGGAACCACCATCCGAATCGGGGATACGGAAATAGGGGGCTCGGAATACCTTGTCTTCGCAGGACCTGATTGCAGCTCCTCGATGGACCAGATCGGGGCCCATGTCCGCCAGGTGAGTGAATGCGGGGCGATGGTACTCCAGGGAAGCTGCCTGGAATCAACAGACTCGCCCTTCACGACCAGGCGAATCAACTTCTCCCTCCTGGAGATGCTCTCCCAGGCAGGAAAAGAATTCGGCCTCCCGGTGATGACCGAGGTCGAATCTGTCCTCGATGCAGCGCAGGCCGCCCAGCAGGTTGACCTGGTGAAGATCGGCCCCCGCAACATGCAGAACTTCAGCCTCCTGGAGGAGGCCGGCAAGACAGGCCGACCCATCCTGCTGACGCGGGGAATTTCTGCCAGCAATGAGGAGTTCCTCGAAGCCGCCGAGTGCGTGCTCGCCCAGGGCAACCAGCAGGTCATTCTCTGCGAGCGGGGAAGCCGAACCGAGGAGCGCAGCTCACGCAACACCCTCGACCTCGGCACGGTAGCCAATTTCCGCCAGCTGACCCATCTGCCCGTGGTGATCGATCCTGGCCGGGCGATCGACCAGGGCAAGCTCGTGCTTCCCCTGGCCAGGGCATCCATGGCTTTCGGAGCCCACGGACTGGTGGTCGATGTACGCCAGGACGGGGGAGCTCAAACCGCTGACGGGGCCCTGACCCTCGGTTTTGAAGAATTCGCGCAGCTCATGACGGAACTCTATAACTGAGAACACAAGGCTCCCAGCTTTAAAATTTGACACCTTCAGGTTGTGCAACTAAGATCTGTGCTTAACTTTACGACTGACCCCTAGAGGGAATACCATGTTCAAAACTGCTTTCGAGACAACCTGTACAAATGTAGGGAAGAGTCCTGTGGGACGATCCTGTACACTCATCTCAGAGCATGATTCTTCCAGGTCGGCCCTGCTTGGTATTCTTCTTCTGATCCTGCTTATTAGCGGGGCGGGTGGATCGTAAAAACGCCAAATACGAATTCACCACCCGCCGCCTGACGAAGGCGCGCGGGTGTTTTTTTTTGAGTTTTTAACTTCTGCAGTAAGCGTAACGGAGTTCAAAAGGACCGGAGAAACCGGAGCCCGCAGATCATGAGAAAGATAAAGATTTTCGACACAACCCTGAGAGACGGCGAACAGAGTCCCGGCGCCAGCCTGAACGTGGAAGAAAAGCTCGTGATTGCCCGGCAGCTTGAACGCCTGGGGGTAGATGTTATCGAAGCCGGCTTCCCGATCTCCAGTCCAGGAGATTTCGAGAGCGTCAAGCTGGTTGCCAAGAGCCTCGACGGCCCGACGATCTGCGGCCTCGCCAGGGCCCGCAAAGAAGACATCGAGGCGGCGGGAAAAGCCCTCGAGAAGGCCACCCGGTCCCGGATCCATGTTTTCATTGCCACCAGCAACCTGCACATGGACAAGAAGCTCAAGATGGGCAGGGAAGAGGTCCTGGAGATGGCGGTCAACGGCGTTGAGCTGGCCCGCCAGTTCACCGATGACGTCGAGTTCTCTCCCGAAGACGCATCCCGAAGCGACATGGATTTCATGTGCGATGTCATCGAGGCGGCAGTCAAGGCCGGCGCAACAACGATCAACATCCCCGACACCGTCGGCTACGCCATGCCCCTTGAGATCGGCGAGCGTGTACGCTACGTGAAGGAGAAGGTGCCGGCGACCAACGACATCGTGCTCAGCATCCACTGCCACTACGACCTCGGTGTCGCGGTGGCCTACTCGCTCT
>CAZTRG010000237.1:0-3170 GCA_964615885.1 uncultured Planctomycetia bacterium
GGCCTCATCAAAACAGACCAGGCGTTCGCGGCCCGGCAGCAGCTTGCGCAGGAAATTCCTGTTACGCGGAGGTTCACCCTCATGCAGGATCTTCGCCTTCCGGGGATCTCCGGGACCGGGAACACGATCCATGACAAAGACACGCCCGGCTGCAACGGCCGGCCCCGAATAACCCCCGCCAAGAGGCGCTCTCCAGCGAAGAGCAGGGCCGCCCTCGGGAAAACGCTCAAGGATGCCCTCCTCGCGCCAGATGCCATCGCGCTGGGGGCCCAGCCACTGTGGCCAGTCATCCGCCTTCGTCTTCACACACAGGAGCGCTGCAGGCAGGAGGAAAAGCACACACACCACGTGGGTAAATCTCACAGATTCCACCTCACGACAGCACCTGGAACCAGGACTTAGAACAGCGGCAGGGGATTACCATCACAGATCTGGAAGGGCCGCCCGAGGCGATCCTCCAGCTCCGCGTGATGATCGATTCCCATAGCCTTGAAGACCGTCGCATGGAAATCGGCGGGGGTACAGGCATCGGTGCCGGGGCTGATCCCGTTGGAGTCACTGGAGCCATAGACCTGCCCACCCTGGATTCCGCCACCTGCCAGAACCATGGTATAGACACCGGGATGATGGTCACGTCCACCGTTGCCGTTAACCTTCGGGGTTCTTCCGAAATCAGTGAGGAAAACCACCAGGGTTTCATCGAGCATGCCGCGCATCTCAAGATCGGTCAGGAGAGCGGAGGCCACACGGTCAAAGACCGGCAGCAGCCGTTCCTTCATCTTGGGGAAGTGTCCCTTGTGCGTATCCCAGTTATCACCGCTTCCACCGGCAAGGTCTCCGGCCGAACACAGGGCCTGGACGACAGGCACGCCTGCCTCCACGAGCCGGCGGGAAAGCAGGAGGGTCTGCCCTCCGATATGATCGCTGTACATCGTGCGGATCCGGTCATCTTCGAGATCGAGGTTGTAGGCCTCCCGCACAGGTGAATCAAGCAGCATGTCCGTCGCCATCCTGCGGAAGTGATCCATCTGATCGTATTCCGATTCGATCGATGCCGGGTGCCTGAGATCCTGCTCGAGGCCATGAAGCAGCGAGCGCCTTCTCACGACGCGCTCTTTTTCGATATTCAGCTTCAGGTTCAGCTCGGGGTCGTCGTAGCGGGTAACTCCCCTGTAGGGCTTGCCGGCAGGTGTCTTGATCAGGATCGGGTCATAGTTGAAACCGAGCCAGCCGGCATCTTCCCCCGCCATCTGGGTGCCGTTGTCGTACATCGAGTAGGGCATCCGGATAGCGTTCGGAGTGCCAACCTTGGGCTCCTGGAAACGTCCGAGCATGGCAGTCAGAGAGGGCCAGTTGGTCCGCTTGCCGGCCTTGATTCCACCTTCGGGCTTGTGCCCGGTCAGGCTCGTATACATACCCTGCTGATGCCCACCCTGGTCATGGTAGAGAGAACGGACAATCGCCAGCTTTTCGGAATGCTTTGCCAGCAGGGGCAAGTATTCACAGAAACGGACTCCGGGTGTAGCCGTTGGAATCGTCTTGAACTCTCCTCGAACCTCCAGCGGCGCATCCGGCTTGGGGTCAAAGGATTCATAGTGGCTCATCCCACCCCAGGTGTAGACCACGATGCAGGACTTGGCGCTTGGCGCACTGGCCAGTGCCTGAGATTGCAGCTTCAGGATGGTCGGTACGGTCAGCCCGGCAGCACCGACACTCGACCTCAGAAAACCCCGACGAGAATAATCAAGATTCATCATGCTGTGAAATATATCCTGTGCTCTAGAAGGGTTGCTCAGTACTTATATTCTAACGAAGTAAAGGGATTTGCTCAAGACCCCTGATCTACAGGTTTTCCAGGCCCTTATTGCCGTGGAATCACCGCTATACCGCGCTTTTTCGTGGTTCTGAAGTATCCCAGGGGCTTGTCTTTTTCGTCGGTTATGACCCAACTGGCGCTGGAAAAGGTGTTTTGCTTACGGGTTCCTCCAGGATCGAGCTCACCGTAAAACCGCAAACCGCCGCCATATGGGACCCAGAAAACCTTCACCTTGATATCCATCTTGTTGAGAATCACCAGCTCTGTTCCCGAACCGGGAACGGAATTCGGTGCGCGCTGACCACTGATAGCGATCCATTTAAGGTTTTCGCTCGGCCGGGGCCAGTTGTCGGTGCGAAAGGGGCCGGCGGGAAGACCCTCCCGGTTGTAGAGATTGGCCTTCGCAGGATTCATGCTGAATGCATATCGAACAGCCGCCGGCCTGGGAACATCTGCAGACCTGACGACAACGGTGTCTCCATCGATGCTGGCTTCGGCCCAGAACCACTTCTTGTCATCGCCTGCGATGGCGAAATGCGCCAGCTTGCCATCCTTCACCTCGGCGGTGGGATCAAGACCGGTTTTCCTGCCAACCATCAAGCCCTTGCCGACATGGTCGAATGACAGGCGGATCGAATCCCCCTCGACCTCCTGGCCCTTGTAGAGCGGGCCGGCGGGAACGAGACTCTTCCTCTCGTAGGTCTGGTGCAAGGCCCACTGGGCGAGCCTTGAGCCGACATCCTGTTTGTTCCTGGGGTGAATGTCGTTGGCGGCCCCGATGTCGGTGATCACCGCCATGCCGGAGCCGGAGATGTCGAGCGCCTTTGTCTGCGCCTCACGAATCTTCGCCCAGCCGTCTCCACCTACCGGCTTTGGATTCTCTCTCTGGAAGTTCGCAAGCTGGACCCAGTAGAAGGCAAGGTCCTTGTTCTGAAAGGCCTTGCGCCAACCATTCACCAGGGCGTGTTTTTTATGGTAGTAGCTGATCCCCTCTTTGCCGTTGGATTCACCCTGGTACCAGATCCCGCCACGCATGGCAAAGGGAGCAAGAGGATGGACCATGGAGTTATAGATTGCCGAGGGCGAGCTTCCACCCACCCTGGTCCTTGCCTTGTATTGCTTGACCTCGTGAGCGAGGCCTGAAAGCTCCGGGACCGACTCGAAGCCGGCCAGGTTAACCCACGGCTCGATACGGGTCCCGCCCCAGTTGGAGCCAACCAGCCCGACGGGAACACCAAGCTCCCTGTTGAGCCGCCGCCCGAAGAAGTAGCCGACGGCACTGAAGCCGCTTGCCGATTTCGGGGTGCAAACCTGCCAGCTCCCAGGTCCTTTTTCCCTGGGCAGGGGACTCGTC
>CAZTRG010000238.1:0-3646 GCA_964615885.1 uncultured Planctomycetia bacterium
GGTTTTCGGTGAAACGGCGGATTATAGCCCTAAGTGCGCGACGGGGCAACCAAGCTCAATTACCTGTTTGCGGGGACCTAGTTGTCGGCCGCATCGTTTCGCCCTGCCTGCTCGAGGACCTTGTCATCGGGCTGGAGAACCAGCACCAGGGGCTCATCAAGTTTTCCGCTGAGGCGGTAGGCTTTTCCCTCCACCGCCATCCAGTCAACCGGCTTGCTCTCAAGCGGCAGCGCCCGCAGAGCCTCTGCTTCCTTCTCTCCAACCTGCACGCACACCAGGTCAACCCGCGAATCAAAACCGATCGTACCGGTAGCGCGAATCGCTCCACTGCCACCGGAAAGCTCCAGGACCGCGACATGCAGGCCATCGGTGTCAACCGACCAGTCAGCTCTCCCACGCTCATAGCTCAGTTCCTCATCGCCGAGAATACCAGCCGGAATCCTCGCATCCTTGAGGCTGCCGGCTCCAAGCACGATTCCCGTTCCGACCTCGCTCTCTGCGAAGCCGCTCATCTCGAGCACCCTCAGCAGGCTCGACCGTAATTCAGTCCCCACCCAGGAGACCTTCCCCTCGATGCCATCGCCTCCATTGACCGTCTGCAGGCGGCCCAGCAGCCGTCCCTTCGCCTCTTCTGCAGGCGGTGTGCCGGCCGGCCTGATCTCAAGACCACTGACCTCCAGGGCAAGATCTTCACCGACCCAGGAAAGCCCAAGCGCCCCCTTAAGGCTGAACAAGCCAGCCACTGTCATGTCGCTGATCTCAAGCTGCCCCTGCGCGGTCGATCCACGCCCCTTGCCACCGACCTCTCCCTTCAGTTCGAGTTGAACCGGTCCGGGAACGATGGCTCGGGCACCATGGAGGTGCAGTCGGCCGAGTGCAAGGGCAAGCTCCCAGGAGCCTGTATCTTCTGCCAGGGAAGAGACACTGATGTCCAGCTTGCCCTGCACGCTGGCGGAAGGCTGCAGGGCTTTGAAAATATTTCCCACCACCCTCGGCGCATCAGCGGGGAGGCTGTCTGTCAATTTTTCCTCAGCAATTGAGACACTCAACCGCCCTTCACCTTCGGCCCCAACCCGGCCGGAAAGAACTCCATTCTGTCCGAGAAGGACCAGGGCGGCGCCCTCAAAACCGGCCTCTTCCCCCCAGGCGATATCGCCCTCCCCAAGCCTGGCGAACCCGGCAACCCCGGATGGCTTCATCCCGACCACCGGGATCCTGAAGGACCAGGCCGACGTCCTGATCCTGCCGGAGAAACCGGTCGTGCCGGGCGGGTCAATGCGAAGTGAAAAACTTCCCGCGGGAGACAAGCCCCGCCAGAGCTCCCGCCAGCGCCCGGGTAAAAGCTGCAGCCACTCCCCGGCCTCTCGAATGTTCTCCACTCCACCCCACACCTTCCAGTTCCCGGCCACCACAGAGGAAAACTCAAGCTCTCCCCCATCGCAGGCCTCGCTCCTGGAGACCCCCACCCTGCCCGACAGTCCATCCCGGCCGGCGCTGAGCTGCAGGTTGTCGAAATGAACACTCTTTAACCAGGACGGTTTGCCCTCAGAATCGGCCACCGAACATTCCAGCTCCAGCTCTCTCACCCGGAGTTCGAAGGGATCGCCGGAGGCACATTGATGCAGTTTCTCAGCAACCGGGAATCCGGCCAGCTTCCATTCAACAGGTGACCCTGCACCATCCCCCTGAACCCCCGCCACAGCTAGCCGGGCTGAACAGACCAGGACCGGAAGCCCGCCACTGGCCCCACCCGCCTGAACAGAAGCTTTCGATTTCTTCCGCTGGCCACCCTGCCCGCACTCGACCTCCGCATCGGCGACATGAACACCGGAGAAGGCTGCGATGACCTCATCTGCGGATTGAAACTCGATCTTCTCCGCCCTCATCCCGGACAAGGTTTCCTGGGTGGCCCCGGTTACAAATACCGGCCCTGCCCCGGTTGCCTCGATCGCCTGCTCCATCCGGGTAGCAACCTGCGAGGGGTGGGAATAAACCCATTTATAAGAGACATATGCCAGCACAAGGATTGTCGCCCCTGAATAGAGCGCAATCAGTGACATCGGCCTCAGGGTCTGTATTTTCTGCGGCCTGGCGGAAACTGGCTTATTCGAAGTCATTTCTCAACACTTCAAGGTAGCTGTCTGGCTGTATTTGGGCTTTTTCAGCCCGTTATTGAAAGAAAAAACGCATAATCTCTTCTTTCTCAGAGAACCCTCAAAAAGCCATATTTATTGAAACCACCGCAATTTGCCGGGGTTTTAAACGAGGATTGTTGGAAGCAAAGTGACCGATAGAGAATCTGCCAAGGGCAGAGCCGATCACGACAAAAGCAGTAACGACCAGGAAAAACAGCAAATGGCCAGCGGCCGTGAACTGATGCTGGCCTTCAAGGCAGGCGATTTGAGCGTGTTTGACGAGATCGTCTACCGCTACCAGAAGCCTGTTCTGAATTTTCTGAGACGTTACCTGCGCGACCAGAACCGGATGGAGGATCTGACACAGGAAGTTTTCATACGAGTCTACAAGAGCCGTGAGCGGTACGAGCCGCGGGCCAAGTTTCGCACCTGGCTTTTCACCATCGCTACCCGGCTGGCACTGAACGAGATCCGAGCCATTCGTCGCAGACGCCGGGTCTTTTCAGAGATCCCGGATGAACCAGACAGAGACTCGCCTTCGCCCTTCAGAAGGGCCGAAGACTACCGGGAAGAAAACCCCGGGCAACAGACACAAAACAAGGAACTTGAAGAATTACTGGACAGGCTGATCGAGGAGTTGCCCCCGAACCAGAAAGCGGCGATCCTCCTCAGCCGAATGGAAAAACTATCTTACAAAGAGATCGCGGAAGTACTCGACCTGAGCGTCATGGCCGTCAAGTCGCTGTTGATGAGAGGACGGGACGCCCTCCGCTTGAGGCTGAAGCCCTACTTTGAAGGCAAGCCCATGCAACTGGGTGCGGCCGACCCCGGTAACCAGGAAAGTTGAGACAAGAGCTGACAACCGGGAACTGAACAAGAGAACCTGACAAGAGAACGGAACAACAGGCAGGAGACAAGCGTGGAAGACAAGAACACCCCCAACAACATCGAGAGAGAACCAAGCCCGGAAGAAGAGCTGGTCGCCTATCTCGATGGCGAGCTCGACCAGGCCGGCAGGGAGCGTATAGAAGCGCTGCTGGCCGAGGATCCCGCCCTGCGCGAGGCGCTCAGCCAGCACGAGGCTATCGCAGAAGCGATCTCTTCTCCCCGGGAAGGCATCGAGCCCGAACCGCAGGACACCCTTGCCCGTATCCACTCCAGGATGCAGCGCTCCAGGACCAGGGTCATCACCATGCGCCTGGCTGCTGCTGCCTGCCTGGTGCTGGCCGTGGCAATCGGCGCGCGCCTGTTTACCGGGGGTGAACCGGCTACTCCTGGCGGCTCCAGGATCGCGACCCCGACCGAAAACCCGGCATCGGAGCCTGAGGTCCTTGCCGACCTCGATGTGCTGGAGGTTCTCCAGGAGGAGGGCGGCGAGATCAGCCTTGAGCTGGTGAACCTGTTGCTGGAAGAGGACGGCGGCACCGGCGTCCTTGACTCCGGGCTCTTCAATGACTGGCTCGAAGAGGAAATCACGGGGGAGAATTTCTGAGATGGGCTGCCGCATCCTC
>CAZTRG010000239.1:0-8281 GCA_964615885.1 uncultured Planctomycetia bacterium
AAGCCCTTTATTGTGTAGGCACTTATGATGGAAGTGAAGCTCGCCAAAAGACCTCACAAGCAGTCAATTCGTATCCTGCTATCCGTCCTTGCAGCCCTGTTTCTGCCGGCTTCTTCGAGCCCTGCGGAAGACAAGGAGGCCGCCGGCCTGGCCTTTTTTGAGCAGCGGATCCGCCCACTTCTCATCGAACGCTGCCAGAAATGCCATGGCCCGCAAAAGCAACGCTCAAAGCTGAGGCTGGATTCGCTTTCGGCTACCCTGGATGGTGGAAAATCGGGGGCGGCAATCGTCCCGGGTTCACCGGAAAAGAGCCTGCTCATCCGCGCTGTCCAGTACCGCGAAGAGCTGAAGATGCCGCCGAAGAAAAAGCTCTCGGACAGGGAAATCGCCGACCTCGGAACCTGGGTCAGGATGGGTGCGCCCTGGACGGGAGAGACCGCGGGAGCAGCTCCCTCGAAAAAACCGGCAAGCCCGGCCTATGAAAACATCCTGCGCGATTCAGAAAACTACTGGGCCTTCCAGCCGCTGGAGAGCAGACAGCCCCCGGCCGTAAAAAAAGAGGCCTGGATTCACTCCCCGATCGACCGGTTCATTCTCTCCAGGCTCGAGAAGGGAGGCCTGGCTCCCAGCCCCCCGGCCAGCCCTGAAACCCTGATCCGCCGGCTCTATTTCGACCTCACCGGCCTGCCCCCCACCCCGAAAGAGATCAGAGAATTTACAGCTGACCGCTCACCGGAAAGCTATGAGAAGATTGTCGACCGCCTGCTGGCCTCGCCCCGCTACGGGGAACGCTGGGGGCGCCACTGGCTCGATGTCGCCCGCTATGCCGACTCCAACGGACTGGATGAGAACATCGCCTACATCCAGGCCTGGCGCTACCGGGACTGGGTCATCGAAAGCTTCAACCGCGACAAGCCCTATGACGAATTCCTGCGCGCCCAGATCGCAGGCGACCTGCTCCAGAGCCCCGACCCCCAGGGCAGCTACGAAGACAAGGTCGCAACAGGCTTCCTGTCCATAGGCCCGAAGATGCTCGCCGAGGATGATGGCAGGAAGATGGAGCTGGATATCGTCGATGAGCAGGTCGACACGGTCGGGCGGGTCTTCATGGGACTGACCCTGGGCTGCGCCCGCTGCCATCACCATAAATTCGACCCGGTCTCTACCGAGGATTATTATTCCATGGCCTCGATCTTCAAGAGCACCAAGACCATGGAGAACTTCAATGTCGTTGCCGTCTGGCATGAATACGAGCTGCCCACCGGCAAGCAAGCCCCGCTGCAGGCTGAGCTCGATGCCAGGCAGCGTGCAATCGATGAGCGGCGCAAGAGAGCCGAAGCCGAGGTGGAGAGTTCACTCAGCAGGAAGCCCGGCCCCTACCTGCGTGGCGCCTGGGAGCTTCTTCGCTTCCCGCCCCTGGTTCCCGCCAAACCGCAGAAAGCTGTCGCAGCCGGGGTCCCGCCGGCGGAGCTTGCCGGACGCGGCATCCTGGTGGAGATGGAGAAATTTCAGCGCAAAGAAAAAGACCTCGTCATCGACACCACCGGCTACGGAAAGGGAATCGGGGTCCTGCTCAGCAGGGTGAATGCCGCCGCCGAATTCGCCCTCGCCATCCCCCGGCAGGGAATCTACCAGCTCGATGTTCGCCACGCTGCTGCGGAGTCACGGCCGGTTGTCCTCATTGTCAACGGCGAGAGGAAGATCCCCGGTGTCGCCGGCGCGGTGACGGGGACCTGGTACCCCGACACCCAGAAATGGTTCCCGGCGGCCACCATCCGGCTGCTGCAGGGCCGCAATGTTCTGCGCTTTGAGCGCTACGGAGGGCCGATCCCTCACCTTGACAAGTTCTTCCTCAGCAGGGTTGAGCCGTCCTCCAACCCCGGCTCACCTGCTGTGGAGAAAAAACCTCCGCTTCTTATCGAGGCCGAGGACGCTGCAAAGACCACCGGCGATCTCGTCATCCAGCGGGAAGGAAATGGCGCGGGAATCGGTATCCTCGCCAGTGTAAAGAACGCCTCCGCCGAGTTCCAGCTGGCCGGCAGGGAAGAGGGCTACCACCTGCTGAGAATCCGCCATGCCGCAAAGGATTCGCGGCCGGTTCGCCTCTTTCTCAACGACAGGCTCCTCGGCCAGGCCTGCGGGCAGGCAACCGGAGGATGGACACCGGCGGACCAGCGCTGGTTCAGCCAGGGAATCATCTACCTTCCCGCCGGTAAAAACAGGCTTCGGCTTGAGAGAAGCGATGGGCCCCTGCCCCACCTCGACAAGCTCTCTCTCCAGCCGGTCAGGCCTGCAGGTGCCGCCAGCGAACACTATCGCAGCGCTGCGGAGATTGCACGCTCACTTGGAATCCATACTGAGCTTCTGCGCGCCTGGGAAACCGTCCTCTCCCGAAATCCTGCACTGGCGCAAAAGCTCGACGCAGCAGTCCAGGCTGGGCTGTCGGCCGGCGAGGTCCCCCCATCCCCGGACGGGAAACTCCTGGCTGAGCTCAGGGCAAAATCGGCCGAGGCACTCAACCTGGCCTTCCCGGACAAGAGCCGCCGGGCGCTCTTCTCCGCAAAGGCGGCCGAAGAGCTCAAGAAGCTGGAGAATGCCCACGCTGAGCTGAAGAAAAAGATGAGCGCCAAGCTCAAGGTGATGGGTGTCCGTGAAGGAAAGGCAGAGGATCTCAAGGTCCATCTGCGGGGCAGCTACCTCACCCTTGGCGAGCAGGTTAAGAAAGGCTTCCCAGGCTTCCTGACGAGCTTCAGCAAGCCCGAGATCAAGACCACCAGCGGCCGCCTCGAGCTGGCCCGGTGGCTCAGCGATCCCCGGCATCCCCTGACGGGGCGGGTCATGGCCAACAGGGTCTGGCGCTGGCACTTCGGCAGGGGAATTGTGAAGAGCACCGACAACTTCGGCAGGCTGGGCTCCAGCCCCAGCCACAAGAGCCTGCTTGACTGGCTGGCCTCCAGGCTGATCGAGGATGGCTGGTCGGTAAAACGCCTGCACAAGGAGATCCTCACCTCGAGCACCTACCGGATGGGAAGCGCCTTCAACCCAGCAGCCGCAGAGCTTGACCCGGACAACCTGCTGCGCTGGAGATGGAGCAGGAGGCGCCTGGAGGCGGAATCACTACGCGACTCGCTGCTCAAGCTGGGAGGGAAATTTGACAGGAAGATGGGCGGCCAGCTGCTGGCTGCAAATGCGAGGGCCTACGTAACGGGTACAGCCTCCAAGCAGAACACCTACGACGCCCCCAGGCGGTCGGTCTACCTGCCTGTCTTGCGCAGCGCGGTCTACGATGTGCTGCAGTCCTTTGACTTCCCGGACCCGAGCGTCGTCAATGGCGACCGGCCGACTACCACCATACCCTCCCAGGCGCTCGTTATGATGAACTCAGCCCTGGTCGACCAGGCTGCGCAGGGTCTTGCTGACCGCCTGCTCAGCAGCGAAACGGCTGACAGGCTTGCCCGCCTCCGGCAGGCCTTTCTCCAGGTTCTTGGCCGCCTGCCGGCAGACAGGGAAGAAAATCGCTGGGGCTCGATGATCACGAAACTCGAGGAACACTACCGGGAGGCAGGAGAAAAAGAGCCCACGAAGAAAGCCTGGCGCAGCTTTGCCAGGGTACTGCTGTCCTCCAATGAGTTCATCTATGTAGAATGAGTGAAGAGAGAACCATGAGCATGAACAATCACTTGAATCAAATCGCAGGCAGGACAAGAACCCGGCGGCAGATGCTGAAAGACAGCGGTGCCGGCTTTGGAGCGCTTGCGCTGAACTGGATGCTCGGCCGCGAAGCCCTGGCGGAAGACCCGGCAGCCAGCAGTCCGCTCGCCGTACGCAAAGGCCACCACGCCGCGCGGGCCAAGCGGGTCATCTTTCTCTTCATGCACGGCGGCCCATCCCAGGTAGACACCTTTGACCACAAGCCGCTGCTCGACCGCGACGATGGCAAGCCGCTCCCCTTTCCGAAACCCCGCATCGTCTCCGGAGCGACCGGCAACCTCCTGCGATCACCGTGGAAATTCAAGCCAAGGGGAGAGAGCGGCATTCCCGTCAGCGAGCTCTTCCCCGAGGTGGGCAGACGCGTCGATGACCTCTGCGTCATCAACAGCATCTACGGCTCCAACTCCCGCCACGGGGGGGCCCTGCTCGAGCTCCACACCGGCAGCGACACCTTCGTACGACCGAGCATGGGCTCCTGGATCTGCTACGGGCTCGGCAGCGAGAACAATGACCTGCCGGGCTTCATCACCATCTGCCCGACCCTCGGACACGGAGGTGTCAACGCCTGGAGCTCGTCCTTCCTGCCGGCCCACTACCAGGGAACCCCGGTCGGCTATACCAGCGTCCCGGCTGAGAAGGCGAAGATCCCCTACATCACCAACCGGCACACCCCGGCGGCCATCCAGCGCATCGAGCTCGACCTGCTGCGGGAGATGAACGAAGAGCAGCTGCGCCACCTCGGGCGGGACACCGACCTCGAGAGCCGAATCGGCTCCTTCGAGCTGGCCTATCGCATGCAGACCGCCGCGCCGGAGGTGCAGGACATCTCGGGAGAATCTGAAGCAACGCGCAAGCTCTACGGACTCGATCAAGGGAACACGAAGAACTTTGGCCGTCAGTGCCTGATGGCCCGGCGCTTCGCCGAGGCGGGAGTCCGCTTCATCCAGTGCACCCACAGCTACAAGTGGGACCAGCATGGAAATCTGCGTAAGGACCATACGAAAAATGCCGCCGAGGTCGACAAGCCCATTGCCGGATTGCTCCAGGACCTCAAGCAGCGCGGCCTGCTCCAGGACACCCTCGTGGTCTGGGGTGGAGAATTTGGCCGCACCCCTACCTCGCAGGGGAAACGCGACGGACGCGACCACAGCCCCCACGGCTTCACCATGTGGATGGCAGGAGGTGGTGTGCGCGGCGGCCTGAGGTTCGGCAAGACCGATGACTACGGCTACTACGCCGTAGAGAACAAGGTTCATTTTCACGACCTGCACGCTACAATCCTTCACCTGATGGGACTGGACCATAAACGCCTGACCTATCGCTATGCCGGCCGTAACTTCCGCCTGACGGATGTCCATGGCCGGGTGGTAAACGAAATTATTTCCTGAAATAACGAGGCCGCCCCGGAACAGGATCCCCGGGACCCGGTTGACCTGAACCCAAGGAGAAACTGATGACATCCGGAAGAATTCTCGCCGCAGGCTCTCTCGCCGCGGTAATACTGCTCACCCTCTGTATGCAAAACACGGCCTGGAACATCCAGGTCAAGGCACCTCGTGCGATCGACCCCGGCTCGGCAAGCAAGGCCCCCTCTGATGCCATCGTCCTCTTCGATGGCAAGAACCTTGACGAGTGGGTCGGAAGAAAAGGCGCCGCGAGCTGGACGGTGGGAGATGGAATCATGACGGTCGCTCCCGGGCAGGGCGACATGTACACGAAGAGAAAATTCGGCGACATCCAGCTCCACATGGAATGGCGCACCCCTGTTGACACCAAGCGCAAGGGCGAGAGCAAGGGCAACAGCGGCATCAAGTTCCACTCCGCCTACGCGATCCAGGTGCTCGACAACTACAAGAACCAGTCCAATCCCAAGGGGCAGGCCGGCTCGGTCTACAAGCAGCACGTCCCCCTCGTGAACGCCTGCCGCCCTCCGGGTGAATGGCAGACCTACGACATCGTCTTCCGCGCGCCCTACTACGACAAGGACGGCAAGCGCGTCAAGATGGGCACCTTCACCGTCTTCCACAACGGCATCCTGGTGCAGGACAAGGTCAACATCTTCGGCCGCACCAACTCCAACAAGCCGGTAGCGCCGGATTATAAGCTGCCCTTCTTCCTGCAGGACCACGGCTCCAAGGTCAGCTATCGCAACATCTGGGTGCGGGAGCTCAAGAGAGCCCCCCTGGACTGAACAGCTTGACCGGACAGACAGACACTCCAGGGGATGACGCCCTGAAAACTGAACTTGAGGCCATGCTCTCCAACGACCTGGTGGCCGGTCTTGCCGGACGCGAGGGCCTGGTCGAGAGGCTGCTGCTGCATGCGCAGCTGACCCTCGCCGCCAACCAGCGCCTGAACCTGACCTCGATCATCGAGCCGCGCGATGTTGCCCTGAAGCATTTCCTCGACAGCCTCGCACCGCACTCACTGCTCAAAGCAGGCGAGAGGGTTCTCGACCTCGGCAGCGGGGCCGGCTACCCGGGGATCCCCCTGGCCTGCGCTCTTGATCTCAAAAGTATGATCCTGGCCGAATCGACCCTCAAGAAGGCCCGCTTTCTCCAGGAGACCGCCGACGAACTCGCGCTGCCCTCCATCGCGGTCATCGGTGAGCGAGGCGAGGAGATCCTCAGATGGGTCCAGGTAGATACTGTCCTCGCCCGCGCTGTAGGGCCGGCCGATCGCCTGCTGAAGATGCTCGAAAGAGTCACCAGGAATTTCGGCAGGCTGCTGCTCTACAAGGGGCCAGACCCGGCAGCGGAGCTCTCCAAGGCCAGGAACACAGCGAGCAACCTGAAACTCAGCGATGAAATCGTCCTTGCCTACGATCTGCCGGGTGGGATCGGCAGCCGCTCCATCGTCGAATACCGCCACGCATGAGCCCAAGAACCTCCCGGCGGCCCCTTTTCAGCCAGCCGGGAAAAGGTTAAGATTGCCGCCTTCCTCAAATATGAAACAGGAGTTCCCATGGCGGAGAAGATCAAAGTAACGGGCCCCGTTGTCGAGCTTGACGGCGATGAGATGACCAGGATTATCTGGGCCAAGATCAAAGAAAAGCTGCTCTTGCCCTACCTCGAGATGGACCTGCGCTACTTCGATCTCTCGATCCAGAGCCGGGACGCCACCGATGACCAGATCACCCTCGATGCCGCCGCGGCCATCGCCGAACACAAGGTCGGTATCAAGTGCGCCACCATCACCCCTGATGAGGATCGGGTTGAAGAATTCGGCCTCAAGGAGATGTGGAAGAGCCCGAACGGCACCATCCGGAACTATCTCGGCGGCACCGTCTTCCGGGCTCCGATCGTCTGCGAGAACGTGCCGAGGATGGTAAAGGCCTGGACGAAACCGATCGTCGTCGGCCGTCACGCCCACGCCGACCAGTACCGCGCAACGGATGTGATCGTCCCCGGCGCCGGCACCCTCAAGATGACCTTCGAGCCAGCCGATGGCGGCGAGCCGCAGGAATGGACCATCAACGAGTTCGACTCGGCCGGCATCGGTATGGGAATGTACAACACCGACGAGTCGATCACCGGCTTTGCCCGCTCCTGCCTGAGCTACGGCCTGCAGATGGGCTACCCGGTCTACCTCAGCACCAAGAACACCATCCTCAAGACCTACGATGGCCGCTTCCGCGACATCTTCGCCGAGGTCTTCGAGAGCGAGTTCAAGGACCAGTTCGAGAGCGCCGGGCTCACCTACGAGCATCGACTGATCGATGACATGGTTGCCCAGGTCCTCAAGTGGGACGGCGGTATCGTCTGGGCCAGCAAAAACTACGACGGTGACGTTCAGTCAGACACCGTTGCCCAGGGCTTCGGCTCACTGGGGCTCATGACCTCCGTGCTGATGTGCCCCGATGGGGAAACGATCGAATCCGAGGCCGCCCACGGAACGGTTACGCGCCACTACCGGGAGCACCAGAAGGGCAACCCGACGAGCACGAACCCCGTGGCGAGCATCTTCGCCTGGACACGGGGACTCGCGCACCGGGCACGCCTTGACGACACACCCGATGTGGGCGACTTCGCCGAGAGCCTGGAGAAAGCCTGCGTCGCCACCATCGAAGGCGGCACCTTCACCAAGGATCTTGCCGTGGCGATCCACGGCACCACCAACCCGCCGGATGGCTCCTACGTCTTTACCGACGACTTCCTCGACGCGATCGAGGCCAAGCAGAAGGAATTGCTCGGCTGAGAATACGCCCGGAACGAAAAAGAAAAAGCCTCCGCCCCCCGAAATGAGGGCGAAGGCTTTTTTTCTTTTCGCAGTTAAAGGAGAGATCTCAGAAGCTCTGCTCCTTTGATTTCTTTTC
The DNA here is from genome assembly GCA_964615885.1 of uncultured Planctomycetia bacterium. GTDB lineage: Bacteria > Planctomycetota > UBA8108 > UBA8108 > UBA8108 > UBA8108. Next base: position 8,027 of record CAZTRG010000239.1, read on the forward strand.
CTTCTTTCCTTTCCCCTTGGCTTTCGCCTTGGCCTTCACCCTCGAGATCGTGTGGGTGCTGGTGGAAGAATAGGAGAAGCTATCACGTTCGGAGGAACGCTTGGAGATGTACTGGAGGCGCTCGAGCAGGCCATCTTTCTTGCTGAAGGAAACCTTCCCGAGCGAGGTGGGCTCAGCGGCTGCTCCGCGACCCGCACGCACGAGCTCGAAGCCATGACTGGCTGAGTCCTTGGCGGCGCTGTACTTGAGGGAGGT
>CAZTRG010000240.1:0-14451 GCA_964615885.1 uncultured Planctomycetia bacterium
GCGACGATGTTCTCGATACCATGTCCGTGGATATGCTTGAGCTGTCCATCGACCTGGTCACGGGATGCCCCGACGCAGGTCAGGTGGCAGGCGCATTCGAGCCCGAACTCATTGTGGATCATCGAGGCGATCTCGACCGTCCGGATCCTCGTGGTCCCCATCGCCCCGTAGGTCACCGTCATGAAGGCCGGCTCGAGCGCCACCAGGCGCGGCAGCACCTCCCGCAGGCTGTCCATCCCGCGGCTCGTCTTCGGGGGAAAAACCTCGAAAGAGATAACGGGGGAACCGGGGCTGGAATAAATTTCAGAGAATCTCATTCTCATCCCACCGCAAGAGCGGGTGGCGCGGGCCGACGGGTAGAACCTCAGCCACGCTCAGAAATCTTCAGCCGGGCGCGGGCAACAGAGAGTGACCGGGAATATTCCTGGAGCTCCTCGACAGACGCTCCCGACTCCGGAGGCGAGCTCTCGAGCCTGGAAAGATCCGCGCGGGCTGACTCTGCGTCGAGCTCGCCGACCGCCTGGGCCTCCACCGCAAGAACCGTAACACGGTCATCCACCACCTGGACGAAGCCCCCGTTGACGAAGAAGGCCTGCTTACCGCCATCCTGGGAGGAGACCCGCAATTCACCGAAGCCGAGGCTGCCGACAATCGGCGCATGCCTGGGAAGGAAGCCCATCTCGCCATCAGCAGCGGGGACGATCACCGAGTCAACGGCGCCTTCAAAAACCAGTTCTTCGGGGGTGGTCAGGGTACACTCAAGCGCCATCTGATCAATTATCCTCTGCCAGGAGCTTCTCGCCCTTCTCAACCGCCTCTTCGATGCTGCCGACATACATGAAGGCGCCCATCGGAAGGTGGTCCCATTTTCCTTCGACCAGCTCCTTGAAGCTGCGCACGGTATCCTGGATCGGAACGTACTTGCCATCGAGGTTGGTGTAGTCCTTCTCAACGTCGAAGGGCTGCGAGAAGAAGCGTTCGTTTCGTCGCGCCCGCTCATCCAGCACCTTGTCATCTTCGCTCAGCTCGTCCATACCGAGGATCGCGATGATGTCCTGCAGATCCTTGTAGCGCTGCAGGATCTGGAGAACCCTCTGGGCAATCGCGTAGTGCTCTTCGCCTACGTGCTCAGCGGTCAGGATTCGCGAGGAAGACTTCAGCGGATCGATCGCCGGGTAGATACCCTTCTCAGAGATCGAGCGGTCCAGCACCGTGATCGCATCAAGGTGGCTGAAGGCGGTAGCCGGGGCCGGGTCGGTGAGGTCATCGGCCGGCACATAGATCGCCTGCACACTGGTGATCGAGCCATCCTTGGTCGAGGTGATCCGCTCCTGCAGCTCACCCATCTCCGTCGCCAGGGTGGGCTGGTAGCCTACCGCCGAGGGCATACGGCCCAGGAGGGCCGACACCTCGGAACCCGCCTGCGAGAAACGGAAGATATTGTCGACGAAGAGCAGCACGTCGGAGCCACTCTGGTCGCGGAAGTGCTCGGCCATGGTCAGCGCCGAGAGGGCTACCCTGAGGCGCGCTCCGGGCGGTTCGTTCATCTGGCCGAAGACGAGGACGGTTTTCGAAAGGACGGAGGTGGTCGTGCCGTCAGGCTGCTCAATCACCGCATCCTTCATCTCGTTCCACAGGTCGTTACCCTCACGGGTACGCTCACCCACTCCGGCGAAACAGGAGTAGCCACCGTGCTTGGTGGCGACATTGTTGATCAATTCCTGGATCAGGACGGTCTTACCCAGTCCCGCGCCACCGAAGAGACCCGTCTTACCACCCTTGGAATAGGGAGTGAGGAGGTCGACAACCTTGATACCGGTCTCGAAGACCTCTGTCCGCGGGCTCAGCTGGTCGAATTGCGGCGCCTCGGCATGGATCGGGCGGCGCTCCTTGGTCTTGACCGCGGCCCCCTTATCGACCGGGTCACCCAGGAGGTTGAACACCCGGCCCAGGGTCTCATCGCCAACCGGCACTGAGATGGGCGCGCCGGTGTCGACGACATCGGCATTTCGCACCAGGCCGTCGGTAGCACCCATGGCCACGGCACGAATCCTGTTGCCGCCGAGATGCTGCTGAACCTCGCAGACCAGCTTGATCTCTTCACCACCCCTCTCGAAGCTGACCTCAAGGGCGTTGAAGATATCAGGGAGGTGGTCTCCCGGGAACTCGGCATCGATGGTCGCCCCGATGATCTGGACGATCTTTCCTGTAACTGCGTCTGAAGTAGCTGCTTTTGCGCTCATTGTTTTAAAGGACTCTTTCCTGTGAACACGCCGCGAACCTCAGTCGAGGGCCTCGGCACCTCCTACAATTTCCATAATCTGCTGCGTAATACTTGCCTGCCGCTCACGGTTGTACTTACCGGTATAGAAGCGGGTCAGCTCGCCTGCATTATCCGTGGCGAGCTTCATGGCCACCCGGCGGGCAATCTGTTCCCCCGCGGCAGCCTCGAGAAGAAGACGGTACATCGTATGCTTGACCGAGAAGGGCAACAGGTCTTCAAGGATCCGAGCCGGATCCGGCTCGAAAATGAAATCCGTGTTTTGCTGGGCAGCCTCGCCGCCATCTTCGTCCTCGGCCTCCGGCGGGACGATCGGCAGGAGCTGGAAGAGATCGGCTGTCTGGACAACCGCCGAGTGGTAGCGCGTAACCGCGACCATGACCCGGTCCACCTCGCCCTTGCGGAAGCTCTCGATGAAACCCCCGGCAATCTCTGCTGCCTGGGAGAAGGACGGCTTGTCCTCGATATCGGTGCGTTTCTCTGCCACCTCAACCTTGCGGAAGCGAAAGCGGGAGATCCCCTTCTTGCCGACCATCATGACATGGGCTTCACGACCCTCGGCCTCTTCCGCGCGAACCCATTTTTCCGCCAGGTTGGAAACGTTGGTGTTGTAGCCTCCGCAGAGCCCCCGGTTGGCGGTCACCACCAGCAGGGCACTCTTCTGGACCTTCTCCTTTTCACGAACCAGGAAGTGGTCGACGTTCTGCCCGCCGGTGAGACTGTTGAGGAGCTCGGTGAGCTTGCTGGAGTAAGGAGTCGAAGCCTCCACCCTGTCGATCGTCTGCTTGCTCTTTGCAGCAGCGACCATCTCCATCGTCCGGGTGATCTTCCGGGTGTTGGAGATCGAGGTGATCTTCTTCTTGATGTCCTTCAGGCCGGCCATTTCTCAGTCCTCAGTCTTTCTCTGCCTCATCGGAGTCTTCAGCTTCAGCCGCATCCGTTTCAGCTTCCGCCTCACCTTCGGCTTCAGCTTCTGCTCCAGGCTCTTCGGCAGCTTCAGAATCCGCCTCGGCTTCCTCGGCATCATCTTCTTCGGAATCTTCGCCGGTTCCGGCTCCTGCACGCGGATCCGGCGCCGAGCCCTCGAGGAAGCTCCTGGAGAAATCATCGCAGACGGGCGACAGGAGAGCTTCGAGCTCTTCAGTGACCTCACCGGTCTCGCCCAGCTTTTCGACGATCTCACTGTGGGTAGCGGTAATGAACTCAAGGAAAGCGTTTTCGTATTCACGCACACGGTCAACCGGCACGTCATCGAGCTTGCCATTGGAGCCGGCCCAGATGATCAGGATCTGGTCGACCACGCTCATCGGCTGGTACTGGTCCTGCTTGAGGATCTCGACCATGCGGAAGCCGCGATCGAGCTGGCGCTGGGTGGCCGCATCGAGCTCAGTACCGAGCTGGGCAAAAGCCTCGAGCTCACGGAACTGGGCCAGGTCCAGCCGCAGCGAGCCCGCCACCGCCTTCATACCCTTTACCTGCGCTGAACCTCCCACACGCGAGACGGAGATACCGACGTCGATCGCCGGGCGAACACCTGCAAAGAAGAGCTCAGGCACCAGGTAGATCTGGCCATCGGTGATCGAGATCACGTTGGTCGGAATATAGGCCGACACCTCACCTTCCTGGGTCTCGATCACCGGCAGAGCGGTGAGAGAGCCGGCGCCGAGGTCGTCGGAGAGCTTCGCTGAGCGCTCCAGGAGGCGCGAGTGAAGATAGAACACATCGCCGGGATAGGCTTCACGTCCGGGCGGACGGCGCAGGAGCAGGGAGAGCTGCCGGTAGGCGGCCGCCTGCTTGCTGAGATCGTCATAGACACAGAGCGTGTGGCCGTTCTTTTCATACATGAAATACTCAGCCATGGCGCAGCCGCAATAGGGCGCCACGTACTGGAGCGGAGCGGGCATCGAGGCGGAGGCATTGACCACGATGGTGTAGTCCATGGCCCCGGTCTCGGTCAGGCGCTGCACAACCCCGGCTACGGTCGAGGCCATCTGGCCGACCGCGACGTAGACGCAGATCACCTCGCCGCCCGTCTGGTTGATGATCGTATCGATCGCAACAGCCGTCTTGCCGGTACCACGGTCACCGATAATGAGCTCACGCTGGCCACGGCCGATCGGGATCATACTGTCGACAGCCTTGATTCCCGTCTGCAGGGGTTCCTTCACCGACTGGCGGTCAGCGATACCGGGAGCGTCGGACTCTACCGCGCGGAACTTGTCGGTATTCAGCGGGCCCTTGCCATCGAGGGGGTTACCGAGCGGGTCAACGACCCGGCCGATGAGCTCCTCGCCGACGGGAACCTGCAGCACCGAGCCGGTACGCTTGACCGAGTCGCCTTCGCTCAGGTCATCGTACTCACCGAGGATGACGGCCCCGATACTGGACTCTTCGAGGTTGAAGGCAACCCCGGCTGAACCATTGGAGAACTCGAGCATCTCACCGGCCATACAATTGGTCAGGCCGTAGATTCTCGCGATTCCATCTCCAACCTCGAGGATCGTGCCTTCTTCCTCGACCTGGAATTCGCCGCTGTAGGTCTCGATCTCTTTTTTGAGGACCGAGGTGATTTCTTCCGGATTAATTCTCATGAATTAGCTCACTCTCGAACTTCGGCGACAGCATCCTGGAGCTCAGCCCCTTGAGTGCAGTCCTGAGACTGCCATCTGCCACCATTCCTTCGTAACGTACGATGATTCCCCCAAGCATCTCGGGGTCTACCTTGTTATTCACAACGACCTCTTTGCCGAGGCTGCCGCTGATCGCCGCCGACAGCTTCTCAACATTCTCAGCCTCAAACGCTTCAGCGGAGACAACCTCGACGCGAACCAGCCCGATATGTTCATCGTGGAAGGCGCCGAAGGCCGCCAGGATTCCCTTCAGCTCCGCCTCCCTGCCCTTGTCTACAAGAAGGAGCAGGAAGTTGAGGAAGGTATCGGTCGCCTTGCCGCGGAAGGTCTTCTCGAAAACCGCGCTCTTGTGCGAGGACTCGATGCTCGGGCTCTCGATAAAGAGCTCCAGCTCGGCATCCTCGGCGAGAAGACCGCTGAAGAAGGAGACCTCCTCAGCGACATCATCGAGCACACCGGCACCATCGGCCGCCTCCAGGAGGGCTTTTCCATACAGGGCTGGGATCTTTTCAATCAGCATTTCAGATCACTCAAAGTTTGAGGCTCCAGGCAAATCAGTTGCCGCTGAAGCCCTTGACGGTTTCATCGATCAGCTTCTGGTTGTCTTCGGCTTCCAGGTTCTTATCAATCAGCTTCGAGGCGAGATCGATCGACAAGGCCACACTGCGCTGGTGCAGGTCATCGAGGGCCGCTTCCTTGGCGAGCTCGATCTCCCTGCTGACACGCTGGGAGATTTCTACCGCCTCCTTGTTCGCGTCCTCGACGATCTGGGCCTTGACCTTCTCTGCATCGCGCTTGCCTTCCTCGATGATCGCGCGCGACTCCTGCCGCGCGGTCTCGAGGTTGCCCTGGTGGGTCGCCATGGCGGCCTCGGCATCAGCCTTGGCCTTATCGGCAGCCTCCAGTGCATCGCGGATCTTTGCTGCGCGGTCGTCCATCGCCCCCGTGATCACGGGAAGAAGCTTCTTCCAGAGAATGAAAAGGACTATGGCGAAAGAAATAACCGCCCACACTGTCGGCGGGATCAACGCGGGAGCATCGCCGCCGGGCGCTGGATCAGCAGCAAAAAGAAAGGCCGGCGATAACAGCCCAAAAGCAAAAACCACCCCTCGAAGGGTTCTGGAAAACATGCTTTCAAATCTCCTGGAATATGCTTCCGTTCGCAACCAGACCTACAGCGTGGAAAGAAGCGCAACAACAACGGCGAACAGTCCTACACCCTCGATAAAGGCGGCAGTAAGGATCATGGCGCCACGGATATCACCGGCAGACTCGGGCTGGCGGGCAATACTCTCAACCGAGCTGGCAGCGAGCTTACCAATACCCATTCCGACACCAATCGCGGCAAGCCCAGCACCAATCGCGGCGTAGAGCCCCTTCGGTGTTCCATCAGCCTGAGCGAGTAAACTGGAAAAAACGTTTAAAAATTCAATCGACATGCCCATTTTCGGACAACTCCTTTCTTGGATGAATCAATCAAGCCGAATAACGCCCTACCGGAACCTCAGTGCTCCGGGTGAACCGCCATCGACAGGAAAACTGTAGTCAGGAACGTAAATACAAAGGCCTGTATCAGGGCTACAAGCAATTCGAGAAAAGTCAGAGCCGTAACAGCAGCAAGGCTGACAATAGAAATCAGCCCACCGCTAACAAGAGATTCCGCAGTCAGTGTGGCGGTAAAACCAAGCAGCACCGCGACCATGACGTGCCCGGCTACCATATTCGCACAGAGACGAATAGCAAGGGCACAGGGCCTGATGATGTGCGCCGCGATCTCAATCACGATGATCAAGGGCAGAATCACAAGCGGAACATGCGGAAACAGGTTCTTGATGTAGGTGAAGATGTTTCCCTGCTCCTTGATACCCAGTCCGTGGTAGAGCACAAAGGCGCAGAACGCCAGGGCAGGGGTGATGTAGTAATTCGCTGTAGAGGTGTTGCCGCCATGCCCGACCCAGTCGAGCATGGGAATCAACCCGATGAGGTTACAGATCGCGATGTAAACGAAGAAGGTCGCGAGAATCGGCAGAAACTTCAGCCCTGATTCCCCCATGAAAGGCACCACCAGCTGGTCGCGAAGGAACTCAAGAATGGTCTCAACAAAATTCCCCCAGCGGCCGGGCACCGCATCGGGGTCTCTCTTGATCTGGCGAACATAGGACCAGAAGAAAAGAACCGTCAGGATCCCGGCAATGAAGAACAGAGCCACCTGCTTGGTAATCCCCAGGCCGTGGAGATGTTCACTGATTCCATAGAGCCAGCTTCCCTCGCTCACCAGGCCATCAAAGAGCCTCGCATCAGAGATGTGGTCCATCGGGTTGGAGGCGGCCAGCAGGTTGAAAGCCGAGGTCATGACTCGATCCCCCCTGCAGGAGTCCCAGCTATTGCATCGGCCTTTGAGGTCGCAACCCAGGAACGAATAGCGCTTTCAAAACGATAAACGAGGTAAAAACCCAGGGCGGGAAGCACAACCGAGGCCGTCAGCTCCGGGTAGAGGGCCTTGACCACCACCACGGCGGCAATAACCAGTCCGAAGCTCCAGAGCAGGCTGCCGTAGAAGGCCGCCAGCATTTTTGTTCCTTCCAGTGAAGCGGAAAGTTTTGCCAGGAAATAACTTCCGGCAACCAGCAGGATTCCCAGGCCGATCCCGGCCCCCGAGGCGGCCAGGCCATCGGCTCCCTTGAGCTGGTGGCTCAGCAATGCCGAAACCACGGCTACCAGCAACAGGCCGAGACAGAGGGGTAAACGTTTCATCTGCAGGCGTCCTCGGCTCCATGCGAATCCTCAGATTCGCCGGGCCTTCCTTTTTCCTCGTTCCGCAAACGCGCGGCTTTACTTACAACTCGTTTTTTTCCGGCGGCTGACTTTCGTCTTCAGAATCCTTGCCGGATTTATCCGTTTTCTGCCCGCCAGGAGCGAATCCGTAGAGTTCCTTGTACAAGGACCAGAACCCGACGGCAAAGCCCAGGGCAAGCCCCAGCAAGGTGAAAAGCGTCTCCAGGTCATACTTACGGCCAAGCCAGATCCCGCCTCCGGTGAAAAGCAATATAGGGAGGATAAACTGCAACCCCATATGGCTGTGACGGAGATATTTAGCGTAGCCTTCGCTTCCTGGTTTTCGCTCGTCGTCTTGCAATGGAAGTGCGAAATTTAAATCAGGGTCAGAACAAAGTCAACCCGGCAAAACTACTTCTTTTTCAGACCCGCGAAGAGGCCGAGGCCCGCCATGCCGACGGAAGGAAGGGTCCCCTGCAGAAAAGACTCGAAACCTGAAAACTGCTGGCCGAGAACAGAGGGTAAAGTCGAGAATTGCTCCTGGGCAACCTGCCACTCGATGGTGATCCACCCCATGGAGGAGAGCCCCAGGACGCCGAGAAAAAAGAGCCCCAGGAAGAGCGCAAAAAGCCGGGCGAAAGCCTGCAGGGCGAAGCCGAGGATAAACGCCACGAAGAAGCCGAGCCCGCCCTTGAGGAATGCAGGTGACCATTCCTCGAGAAGATCCGGATCGAGAGTTGGCGTCGCTGTACCGGACGAGGCCCCCTCACCCACCGCAACACTGCCGGGGTTCGCGGCATTGGCCGGCTCCTTCTCAGCAGCAACTGGAGCCTTCACCGGTTGCCCGGCAGCTGGAGCCGGAGGTTCCCTGGTGGCGGAAGGGGACGTCAGGGTCTCCTCAATGCCTGTCTTTTCAATACCGGGATTCTTTCTTTCGACACCCGGCTCCTCAGCTTCAGCGCCGGGTACATCGGTAACACCGGGCCCAGGACCGGGCCAGTTGCCCTCCGGGGGTGGGTCCAGCAAGCGCGTAGACTGCCCCGAAGGCGTTCCCATGAGTCCATCCCGGAAGAAGAGAACGCTCTTCATCCCGATTCCGACAAGAAACAGCACTCCTGCAAAAGAGCAGAGAACCTGCTTCCAGCGTGGCAGAGAAACCACGAAGCTCCTCAAGTTTCTCAAGTCATCACCTCCGTTCGGCGAATATACTAACCCCAAGAGGCTGAAAGTTCAGTCACCGACCGGGAGAAAATTACCGCACCCGGGTCCGGCAAGGGCAAACGAGGCCGAAAAGAAGATTCATCGGACGGCAAAAACACATAAAATGGGGCCTTGAGCCCTGTCCCCGGAGGAAAATTAAAGATGTTCCGTACAACTGCTCTTTTTCTGCTGCTGATTTTATCAGCAGGTTATTTCCCGGCCCTTACGGCCCAGGAGAAAATCGGCAAGGCCCGCGCCAAGATCAAAATCGGCTGGGCTGAGCTCAACACCAAGAACTACAAGATTCAATACGAGGCGGCCATCCCCGCGCAAACGGCGCACAAGATCGGCCAGGAGCTCGAAGATATCCTGGTGCAATACCAGACGCTCTTCCGCTTCAAACCATCCAAGAAAATGCTCGTTCGGTTCATGGATTCGTTAAATACCTACGAGCAGGTCGGCGGCAATCCGAGAATGGCAGGCTTCTACAATCCCGGCAGCGGCTACCTTGTCATCAAACAGATGCCCTTTTACGAGCTGGTACCGGTCGTCTACCACGAGGCCTTCCACCAGTACCTGCACGCCTTTGTCGGCGATGTACGCATCCCGATCTGGTTCAACGAGGGAATGGCCGTCTACTTCGAGGGCATGCAGCGCTCGGCCAAGAAAAATGCCGGGGGACTCGCACCCAACCCGAACGGGCCGCTCAACCCCAATCTCATCAAGCGCGGTAAGATCCGCATGGTGAAGGACGCGGTCAATACCCGTACGCAGATCCCCTTTGAAACTCTCCTCAAGGTCACCCACGAAGAATTCCACGACAAGGAAAACGAGTCGCTCTACTACAGCCAGTCCTTCGCGGTGATGTACTACTTCATGCAGCTTTCACGCGGAAAGGCCGCCATCAACTACATGAAGGAGCTCAAGAAGACCGGCGATGCGGAAGCGGCCAATGCCAAGCTCTTCGGCAAGAAGCTGAAGAACCTGAAAAAGATCGAGTCCCACTGGAAAGGCTATATCCGCAAGCTCGACACCCGGCAGACCGGGGCGAAGAAGAGGTAGGGACCTTCCCGGTCAGTCCTTCTTCTTGCCCTTGGAGCGAAGCTTCGCCTTACCCAGGACCTTCTCCATCTCCTTGGTGAAGCGATAGGGGTCAGACCTGAAGGGATACTGCCCGGATCTCGGGAACTTCGCCACGTAGCTCCTGGTGAAAAACTTCGTGACCTTGGTCACATCCGCAATCGGGGTCCAGAAATCGAGCTGGCCGATCATGATCATCACCGGCAGTCGCGGGGCCTTGTATTTGAAGATCTGCTTCACGTTCCACTTGCTGTCGTTCATGACCTGCGGGTCACCGGCAATCGAGTTGAGGTGTCGCGAGACCCCGATCTCCGGGCGCGAAGGATCTGCAAAGGCCAGGTTGCCGATGGCACGCTGCAGCCCGCCCCTCTCGGCGTCATCCTGGGCTTCATAGGTCGGCTTGCCATCCTGCCCGATCATAATGCTGTTGGCACCATTGTAGACCTCGGGGTTCTTGCGCTTGCGCCCCTCGCGCTCGACATTCTTGATCGCCTTGGAGTATTCGGAGCCGGCGGAGGCCGGGTTCACCATGATGAGACGCGTGACCGCGGAGGAAAACTTGGAGGTCATGTACATGCCGAGCGTTGATGCACCCGGTCCGTGAGCAAAGATCGCAAACTCATCGAGGCCACTGGATTTCATCAGGTCCGCCAGGGCTCCTGCGAGGATCTCGGTCGGGTAGATGACGAAGTTGCCGTTGGTGGTCCTGGCGAGTCCCTTGAAATCCTGGATCCGCGGCATCTGCACGTAATAGACCTTGCAGAACTCCTCGACCCCGTGGAAATAGGGCCTGAAGTAATCCGGACTGTAGCCGCGCTTGGGGAGCACCAGGAGCGGATAGCCCTTCCCGGCAACCTTCATATTGACCGTCACCTCTACCCCGCCGCTCCTGACCACGCGGGTACGCCGTTCTCCCGGGGCAACAGTGAGGTTCTCAGGATCCGGAGCCTCATCCTCGATCCTCTTCTCGAGGGAGAACTGGTCTTTGACCGCATCCCACCATTTGAACCAGTCATCAACATTGTCACGGTAGTACTGCCCGGTGAGGGTTTCGAGGGCAAAGCGGGTCTGGACCCATTCGCTGTAATACTTGCCCTTCTTCTTCTCCAGCTTGCGGAGATTGTCCAGCAGCAGCTTGATGCTCGACTTGTCGGGGTAGGCCAGCATCCCCTGCAGGGCCGCCAGGCGAACCTTCGTGCTGGAATCCTTGAAGGCCGTCGTGATCCATTCGAATTTTTTCTTGTCGGGGTCGTGCTTGCGAATGCTCGGCAGAACGAGGGCAAAATACTGGATTCCACGGCGGCGCCTCAGGAGCTCCTTGTAATGCTCGACCTTGCGCTCCTCGTTGCCACCCTTGTCCTTCTCGAACTGCTGGCGAATCTTGTAGATCAGCGAGTGAATGATCGCCTCCTTGGAGTTCTCGCGCTTGCTGCCCTTGAGAACCTTGAAGATCTCCTTCTCTGCATCTTCACCCTCGGCCGCCATCAGGGCCTCATAGGCTCCCTGCTTGACATACCAGTCGTAGCGAAGAGGGTCGCGCGGGGCGAGCTTATCGAGAACGTTCCAGATCGCCTTGAGCCCCTTGGCGCTGGAGGTGTCGACCTGCTTCAGCGAATCGTAGCGGGTCTTGCTGTACTCAGAGGTGATATTCGTCTTCAGAACGATCTCCCACTCCTCCGCAGCCGGCAGAGACGGGTGGAACACCAGGGTGAGCAAAAGGCAGAAAAACAGGTTCGAAATATTCTTCAAGGCAGGATTCATGTCTTGATTCCAGATTTTTCCAGGGGATTCAGGGTATGAAGTAACCAGCAACTGCGTCAGTTATTATAAACAGTCACCGGCCACCCGGGCAAAGATTGAAGCAGACGAAAACTGCTGCAAGCACGTGAAGCCGTCCTGTAATTAAACAGCCTTTGATGTTAAATTCACGGCAGTTCAGAAGTGCTTTGAGAATCAGATACGCTGGCGGAGGGGTCTTTCCGGCAGCCGGGACGGGAATAAAGATAAAGAGGAGATAGCAGAGATGAGCAGCCGGTCAACCATCGCTTGTGTGTTCGCCCTTTTGCTTTCGGCTTGTGGTGGTTCAACCACCGGGGAAAAAGCCACCGGAGCAAAGCAACAGCCTCCGGCCTCTGCCGCGGCAACACCTCAAAAAACGGCTCCTGCACCCTCAGCAAAGCAACCTGCCGCCCCCGCCGTGGCCGGCAAGCCTGCCACGGGTCCCAAGGCTGCCCCGGCCTCTCCGGCTGCCCCGCAGCCTGTACGGCCGATCATTGAACAGCCCCCCGAACCTGTCTATATCGTCAAGGATAAGGGTGTCGTCACCACCCCCACCGGACTTCGCTACGTAGATCTCGTTGCCGGCAAGGGAGCCTCTCCAAAACGTGGCCAGACCGCGGTTGTTCACTTCGTCGGCACACTTGCCAACGACTCTGTTTTTGACGACTCGCGTAAAAGAAAAGACCCCCTTGAGTGCAGGATGGGAACCGGAAGGTATCTTCGTGGATGGGAAGAAGGTCTCTCCAGCATGAAGGTCGGCGGCAAACGCAAGCTCATCATTCCACCCAGGCTCGGTTACGGACGGGCCGGCAACCGGAAGATGGGTATCCCCCCGAACGCCTACGTAATCTTCGAGATCGAGCTGCTGGCAGTGCGCTGAGAGATGCCAGGGCCGGCTCCTTCAGCCCCCCGACTCCCATGAACCCGCCACCAAAGGGTAAAGCGATTCTCCTTGTTGATCACGGCAGCGTGAAGCCGGAGGCCAATAACCTCCTGGGGGAGATCGCCCGGCTCCTGGCTGCCCTGGCACCGGACTGCCACGTGGAAGCAGCCCACATGGAGCTGGCCCAGCCCGGCATCCCCGAAGGAATCGCCGCCTGCGTAAAAGCCGGGGCAAGAGATATTACGGTCGTGCCCTATATGCTGGCACCCGGCCGCCACTCAACAAATGACATCCCACGCATTGCCACAGAGGCCGGTGAGCAACACCAGGACCTTCGCCTGAGAGTGAGCGCACCGCTGGGGGTCGACAACCGGCTGGCGGAAGTCATCCTCAAGCGGGTGGAGGAGGCCTGTGGCGAAGAGCCCTAGGGCCCGCGAGCCCGGCAGGTAATTAAAGGTTTTGTTCTTTCCACTTCCAGTTGCTTGCTCTTAATATTCTGTTTACATAAGTTTTCCGTCTGAGGAAGAAATACGTGACCCGCTCTCAGCTCAACAGGAAAAGACCCGTTGACCCGCAGAGCTGGGTTCTCCCCACGATCTGAAACCCCGTTTTTATCTAGGAGTTCCGTCATGAAGAAATTCATCGCACTGCAATTGGTAATCGCCCTGGCCATTGGAGGCCTGAGCCTCACCGGATGCCGCGTCGTGGCTACCGTAGGCAACGCCGCGCTTAGCAGCAAAGCCAAGGCTGAAGCGCCCGCAGCCGAAGAGAAAGCTGCACCTGCAGAAGAAAAAGCCGAGGAGAAGAAAGCCGAATAGCCGGTCCTGCCGGTTCACGGCTCTCCTGCAAAAGCGGCTTCCGGTATCTCACCGGGAGCCGCTTTTCTGTTGCAGCACCGGGTAGGAAGCCCTGCGCGGCGGCTCTCAGATCTCGACAAATACCTTGCCCATCGACTCCCCCGCCACGTGAAGCTTGAACTCGGTAAAATACCCGTAGGGCGTGACTGTCACATCGTAATCCACCCCCCGAAGGCGCTCAGCAACCGCCTCTACCAGCTCCCTGGCAAGCTCCGCGGGAGCGCTCTCCCGGCCCAGGTGGGCGAAATAATGCAGAACAACCCGCCTCGATGAAAACTTTCCTGCGACCCACTTGATGTTCTTTACCATCTTCGTGGCGACTTTACCCCGGCGCTCCTCATCGGCCGGCTCGGCGTGTACCAGGGCCAGCACTGCCCCCTCAGCAGCGAGCTCATCATTGCGTTCAGCAACGTTCTCGAGATTCTTCGAGTGAGGTTTCATCCAGAAGTCGTGAACGTAAAAAAGCAGGAGCTTCATCGACTGTCTCCCCTGGTCCTTCCGATTTCAATACCCCGCAGCACAGCCATCCTTGCGGTTGTCTGAGGCTGCCTGGTAAACCCCGTTTTTCTGGTCGAACAGGATCCCCTGGTAGCCACCGAAGGAGCCAACGGCCCTCTGTACCTGGTGCCCCATAGCCCGCAGGCCCTCTATGGCCTGGTCGGAAACCCCGCTCTCCACCAGTACACGGCCACCTGCTTCACAGATACGGGCCGCCTCGCCTGCCTCCTGGGGGTTCATGCCGAACTCGATCATGTTGAGCAGGACCTGGGTATGCCCCTGCGGTTGCATGTCACCACCCATAACCCCGTAGCAGAACCATGGCTTCCCCTCGCGTGTTACGAAGGCCGGGATAATCGTATGCAGCGGGCGCTTGGATCCTTCGAGACGGTTGAGATGATCTTTCCCCAGGCGAAAAAGGGCGCCCCGATTCTGCAGGCAGATCCCCGTACCGGGCACAACGAGTCC
>CAZTRG010000241.1:0-9918 GCA_964615885.1 uncultured Planctomycetia bacterium
TCTCACGGTCAGCGCAACGACCGCAGCGGCGGCGGCGCAGATGACAATCACAATTACCGCAGCCCCCGACACCAACGACATGAACGGGGCCGTCGCCGCGGGTCCGTTTTCGATTACAAGTGCGGCCGACGGCACCACCATGTGGTATAAATTCCACGCCAGCGCCAATGGGGGACAAAGTGGTGTCGACGCCGCCAACGCGCGCGAAATCGCTTTCGTCGGCGGCGGACCCGCGAGCGACGTCGCGTCCAATATGACTTCCATGATTGGCGCTTTGCAATCAAATTTGACCATCACCACTTCTGGCTCCGGCGCAGGAAATCCCGCGGTGATGACTATCGCGCAGCAGGCGATCTTCGCGACCACGCCTACCGACACCATCTCTACTGTGCTTACCACCGCCGTCCCAACATCGCCGAACATCGTCGCCTCTGCTTGGACGCTATCCAGCAATATTGCCAACGAATCTCTTGTAATATATGACGCTTTTGGCAAAGGTGTTCGGTTTGAATGGCAGACATCGGGAACAAACGCGGAGCTTCTTGACGCTGCCCGTTTTACTGACAACGGATACCAGCCAGCCAAGTTTCGTGTTGTTCAAGCAATAAGCAGTTTGGCAACAGCAACGAATTTGGTAAATGCCATTAACAGAGCTGGTGGATATCACGGGGCTGTAGGCGCTTTCCCTGGCTCGCATCCATATGCTCAGGCTGATATGGTAGGTGTAGGAACATGGGTTTACAAGGCTGCGGTTGGCGCCGCCGCCGCCGCGACCCCAGTGACAGTGACTTCCCGAGTAAACAGCAGCAACGCCGTCCAAAGAGTTGATATTTCAGACCAAACAAATGTTGGACCATTAGGAACGGTTGGCGAACAACAGTCGGTTGTGGGCGTTCTCGCCGGAACTCATGCTGGTCAGCCCGGTGTTACCGTGTACGGTCGCCAAGTCACACCATACAACGACTCCCGCGTTATGAACTACAACAAACTCGGAGGAAGACCCGACGACCCCTCGGGCGTCGACCTTGCTTACGGATACGCCACCGACCTTCAGCGTAATTTCTACGCTCAATTCGAAGTTATGGGCAATTTGGAAAGAGATTTGTGCGTTCAACGCGATTGCTGGACTGTATGCTCGCGTATGAGCATCGAAGACCAGCTTTACGGACTTGCCTTCGTCGCCGAAACTTGCGATGACACATGCATGAGCGTCACATGCTCACGTAAATGGAGCGAGGTCGAAGATGCCCTCGCCGAATCTTGTTTAGCAGAAAATAATACCATTGGTTGGGGCGATTACGTCGACTTATACATCAATGTTCGCGTGACCAACGCGAATCCTAAGGCTTTGGATACCATTATTCGTATCCGCTTCCCAGTCCAGATCACCCGCGGACCAGACGACCTTGGGAACTGGAACGTGGTTGCTTCGGATGCTGCGGACGCTGTTATTACTACTGGTGTAGGATATGACGCACCAGAAGGCGGCAACTTACAATACAGAAATGCAGCGCAGACTGAAATTCATCCAGATTACATGAACCAGCAGCAAACACAGAGATGGGACTCGACCCGAGTTCATAACACAAACCAAAAGGTTGACCCCCACGACGTGGTTGGTAATCCATAAATATTATAATATAATATCAATTAATATTATAATGTCCACTGCGATTGTTTCGGGGGGATTTCCACATTTATACCGCACAGATGTAAGTGGCGCACCTATTGACGCCAGCGCGGTTCGGAGTGTAGCCCGCGCCGACGTTGCTGAACTTCACGCTGAAGTTTCGCCGGCCGTGGCTGAAGAGCCAGAACACCATTTAGTAAATGTTGCCGCTAAACGCGCACTTACTGTTACAGAATTCAAACAAATGTTCTATGCTAGAGGCGATGATAAATTCTCGCTCGCAAATGTATATGAATGCGCCAACCTCTCGTCGAACATTTTGGCGAGTGTGTGGGGCAAACGTGTATCTTACTCGCGTCAAGGACCAGGTACCGCGACAGTACACAATCTTCAAATGAGCACAGGCGTATCGCAGATGACAATCATCATCTCCGCCGACCCAGACAACGCCGACGCCAACGCCGCCATCGCCGCGGGCACGTTTTCGATTCTAACCGCTCAAGCGACGACGTCCGTTGACGATACCAAATTTTTTTATGAATTCACCACCACCGCAGCCGGCAACGCCGGAACGGGGACAGGCACCAGCGTCGGCGACCCGCGGTTCGTCTTATGGGACAATACGTCTGGCGGGCAGGACGCAAGCGTCCCAGCCCTCGCGCTCAAGACCCAGATCGATGCCCTGCAACCCGCATTAACCGTTACCATTGCGGGCGGCAGCAGCGGCGACGCCGCGACGATAACCATTGAACAAACAAAGCCTTTCGGAACCAACCCCGACGACAACGTCAATACCGTGCTTAACCTCGCCAGCAACGTCGTAGCATCTGCTTGGGGGCTGACTAGCAACATTAACGGTCAATCTGTTGTAATATACGACGCTTTTGGCAAAGGTGTTCGTTTTGAATGGCATGAAACAAACGGAACGAATGGAGAGCTCCTGGACGCTCAACGTTTTACTGACAATGGGTATCAGCCAGCCAAGTTTCGCATTAGGGAAGGACTTTCTACTTCACAAAACGCAAACAATTTAGTTCGGGCCATTAACAGAGCCGCCGGATATCACGGTGCTGTAGGTGCTTTCCCGTCCTCGCACCCATATGCTCAGGCTGATATGATTGGTGTTGGGACTTGGGTTTACAAGGCCGAGCGGAAGACGGGCGTAGCCCACTATACTGCCGAACTTGTGGTAACTGCACGTGTAAACAGCAGCAATGCCGTCCAAAGAGTTGATATTTCAGACCAAACAAATCTTGGACCATTAGGAACAGCTGGCGAACAACAATCAGCCGCAGGTGTCACAAAAGGAACTCACGCAGGTAATCCGGGCACCACCGTATATGGTCGCCAAGTCACACCATACAACGATTCGCGCGTCATGAACTACAACAAACTCGGAGGGAGACCCGATGACCCCTCAGGTGTCGACCTTGCTTACGGCTATGCCACCGACCTTCAGCGCAATTTCTACGCTCAATTCGAAGTTATGGGCAATTTAGAAAGAGATTTGTGCGTCCAACGTGAGTGCTGGACTATGTGTTCGCGCATGAGCATCGAAGACCAGCTTTACGGACTTGCCTTCGTCGCCGAAACTTGCGATGACACATGCATGAGCGTCACATGCTCGCGTAAATGGAGCGAGGTCGAAGATGCTCTTGCGGAATCGTGTTTGGCAGAAAACAACACCATTGGTTGGGGCGATTACGTTGATTTATATATCAATGTTCGTGTGACCAACGCGAATCCTAAGACTTTGGATACCATTATTCGTATCCGCTTCCCAGTCCAGATCACCCGCGGACCAGACGACCTTGGGAACTGGAACGTGGTTGCTTCGGATGCTGCGGACGCTGTTATTACTACTGGTGTAGGGTATGACGCACCAGAAGGTGGCAACTTACAATACAGAAATGCTGCGCAGACTGAAATTCATCCAGATTACATGAACCAGCAGCAAACACAGAGATGGGACTCGACGCGTGTTCATAATACCAACCAAAAGGTTGATCCTCACGATGTGGTCGGTAATCCATAAATATTATCATATAAAAAAAATATTTTTATATTATAAAAGATGCCACAACCTTTAGTCAACGACAGAACCGACGAACAAAAAAGTGAGCCTGCTTTATGGCTTCATAAAAAGGCAAGAATGGAATTTATCGGCGCAGGAGATCTAACTGGCTGTACCGAAGCTGTAAGCATGGGGGCGACGGCTGATGCCGAACTGGCACTACGTAGATATCAAGGCGCTGGATACACAGGTTTGGGAAGGACTGATGATAGATTTCTTCATCCAAATGGTTTCACTATTCAAATGTGGATAACACCAAGGGAATTAGATCAAGCCGGCGATCGCCCTATTGCTACGATGTTAGGTGTATGCGTGAAGAACTCGTACTTAAGTAATCATTACCTGCGCCTCTACGTGGGTGGTAATTCAGCGGTCATCAGCCCCAAACCCGCCGCCAATGAACCCTTATATTACACATTACAACATCAAAGGTGGGGTGGCTCGGGTACAAATAAAATTGCGATCGATGCTGGTGTGAGCGGCGCCGGCAGCAGAACCAACTGGACGATTGATTTTTGGCCGGCGGCGCAGGCTGCTCAACCTAAAACATTATTAACAGTTGCTTGGGATTACTCCGCCGGGGAATTTAAAGTTTATCGTGATAGCACTCTTGTAGCCACACAGGGCACGGGAAACAAATATCCCACTCCATTTGGCGCGGGCAATAACTATGATAAGAATTACGTAGAAGGTGCGGCAATACCGGCCATGGAATACAATGGAAATAATTCCTCAGGGCTCAGAGCCAAAGGCAACGAGCAGCGCACCGGCGGCGCGCATTTTGTTGGAGATATTGAAGATTTTCGTTATTATGGGAATAAGATTTTAACTGCGAGTGAAGTGAATGCGATATATCAGGCCGCAGCAAACCAAGCGCCGACCTCTGCTGATAAAACCGTTACCATGTATAAGAATACTACATTTGAAATGACGGCCTCGACCGCGGCGGACCTCATGTCCAACCATTTCACGGATGGAGGGGCGCCACCAAATACGTATCATTCACTCATAATCACAGAATTACCCCTACTTGGTAAAACATTCTTGGGAAACACACAAATAACAAGCGCTCCGAAGACCATTGTCGGTGCAGCTATTCTCAATCTTAAATATACGCCAGTTACCGATGGGGAGGGTTCTCCATACGCTTTTTTTAAATTCAAAGTAAGTGATGGTTCTAAGTCCAGCGCCGAGCATATGTGGACTTTTAATGTCATCTCACCCAATGTTCCAGCAACCGGCAATGTATTTATTAACGGAGGTGATACTGTTAGTGATGTGTTACAAGGCTCGCATAGTATTGACGAGTCGGCCAACAAGGGAATTGCAACAGGTCCTGCTTGGCAATGGAAGCGTAACGGAGCGAATATCGCTGGTGCGACCGGGGCAACTTATACATTAGTAAATGCCGATGCTGGAAAAAATATTACTTTAAGGCTTGATTGGACAGATCGCGATGGATATACCGAAAATAAAACATCAGCGTCTTATGGACCAATACAGGCAAATCCCCTTAGTTCTTCTGAAGAAACTGCGATTGATTCAATTGTCGCCCCCCAACATATTCGTGGAAGTTATAGATTAAATACTATCAAATTAGGACCAATAATGACATCTAGTACAGTTAGAATCACAAGAAGAAAAAGGCATAGAGCTTTAAAAAGGATATTTGCGAATAATGCGGCGAGAAAAGCAATCATAATTTCGAAGGACCAATTAAAATTTGATTTCAAGAATTTAAAAAATATAAGGGACGACATAACTGTTATCAAGCCCGGGGAAAGCATCTCTAGTACAGGCAATTTTTATTCTCCAATTACAAATGTTGGTGAATTTATTAAAATCACGCCAAGCGTACGTGAGGGCATGGCGCCCAATTTTTATTATGCTAGCAGAGATCAGATACAAATTACGGTAACAAAAAAAGCGACTGATACTACAAATGCTGAATATGATGTTCAAGCTACTGGAAGTGGAACATTGGTTTCAACTCAAGGAACTGCTGCTGCTGGTAAGTGGCAAGACGGAGATATTGCTGTATTGAATGGTTTGAAATTTGAGTTTGGAGGTATTGCTGCAGACGGAAGTGTTGGTGGAAGTTCGGTTGTAGTTTCTGGTGGATTACCCCATTTACACCGCACCGATGTGAGTGGCGCACCGATCGATGCTAGCGCAGTTAGAAGCGTAGCTCGCGCGGATGTGGCGGAACTTCGTGCGGAAATAACCCCAGGTATTGATGAAGAGCCCGAACATCATTTAGTGAATATTGCTGCTAAACGCGCACTTACTGTTACAGAATTCAAACAAATGTTCTATGCTAGAGGCGATGGGATATTCGCCCTTTCTAATGTATATGAATGTCCCAATCTTTCGTCCAATATCTTAGCAAGTGTTTGGGGTAAACGCGTCTCTTATACAAAACTAGGACCGGGGACCCCCGTTGAATTTACTTTAAGAAGTATAGCAAACGTTACTACTCAAATTTCAAAACCAGCAAACTTCTTTGTTGCGGCCGTCGCACCAATAATTTACCATGGAGATCCCGCAACTAGCGACGGAATACCTAAGAAAACAGAAGCATTTACTGTATGGGACGCATATGGAACACCCGTCACATTTGAATGGAGCTCTTCGAGACCGAGTGGATTAATTCTTTCCCAACCCGGAAGAACAGATAACGGAGTTTTGCCCGCAAGAGTTAACGTAAATAATAGTGGTGATTTCCCTCCCGAATTAGGATTTTCATGGATTGAAATTGCTATACCAGCCCCAATGACTAACCCAATACGAATCCTTCTTACTGGTCTTGGCGAATTTCAGATAGATTCTCTCGCAGATGGGACCTAAAAATTCTATAAATTTGATAATGCCATCCCGTATCCAGAGGCAGCCGCGAAATCTAGACTCCATCTACGGTTGCTCGGCGGTTTGCCCGCCTTTGATACCACCCTAGGAACCGGCTCTGCTGTCAATTTTGTAAATCTCGGAAAATTTTCAGTTGGAGATATATTAAACAACGACCTCGATCATTTCGTATTTGATAATACTATTGTTCCGGGAGAAGAGCAGCGATTCGAACTCCAGGTGCGGATGACTAATAATGTAAACGCCGCTGCTCGCGCCGCCTTAGATCTTGTGTCCTCATTTAGTATTTATGATGTTGCAAATACCTCACATACGTGGTATGAGTTTGATAATAATATTGCCGCCGGTGAGCGCCTTCGCTACGAAATTACAATTACTATCGTAGGCAATACATTCACTGCTGCCGCCTTGGCGGCCTTGGCGCCATTTTCTATAGAAGAGATCGATGGTGGAGCTCTCAAATATTACCGGTTTGATAATAATAATGTTCCGAACACCAGCGATCGCTACGAACTGACCTTAGACCTGGATCCAACTATCGATGTTGCGAACATTGGGGCCCCATTTACAATCAGCGTGATAGGTGCCGGCTCCCCCCGTTATTATCAATTTGATAAGTATACAAATCCCGGGCAGGGACAAAGAGAAGAATTTCGATTAACATTATCCGCCACATTCCAGGTAGCCACATTAGTTGGATACGGAGAATTTTCAATAAATCAGCTTGGTGGCACCGTAAACACACTGTTTTATATCTTTGCCGATGTAGTGCCAGTGGTGGCTGGTACTGGGGCCGCCGGTGATCCTTTTATAATAGGCATCAACGGCACGGCGGGGAATCCAGCTGCTGCGCTCGCCGAATTCAAGGTTGTTCTTGCCGCAAATCAAGGAAATCTTGTATTAGTCTCGCCAGCAGCCAACGAGCTTAGGATCTCCCAACCGGTTGTTGGAGCCACAGCTGGCGACACAATCGAGACTGTGCTTACCATCTCGCCCACCGGATTTACGTTCGCGCAGGGGTGGATAACAAGAACTGGAAATCTGGCTACATATGCGTATATATTTGGCGTCCAAGGTCTAACGGGCAATACCGCTGCCATTATTACTGAAATGCAGAATGTTTTGGCGGCATTTGCGTCCACATTAATAACCGCTACCTTCGCGGCGAACCAAATTACTTTGATACAACCAGGGCTCGGTATCCCATTAGATACGATTGACAGTGTCCTCCAGCTTCCCGGCGATATAACAAATGGCGGTTGGGAACAGCGGACTGGTGCCGCAGGATTTCCATATATTATTCCGATTAATGGAGTCGGAACGGGAGCTGGTGCCGCCGAACTTGTGCGTGCTGAAATGCGCACTGTTATTTCTGCGCATCAAACAACTTTATACTACAAAACATCAAATAGCGCCAATGATCGTTTAATCACAATTGCGCAGCACATTGCGGGAGGGGTCACCGATACTATCGATAGTGTTCTTAGTTCACCCGGCAATATTACAAATGGCGGTTGGGAACAGCGAAACTGGACGTCCGCAAAACCAGCTCTTATTGGTATTGAGGGTGAAAATGCGGTGACTATCCTGAATGAGTTCGCAGACGCTATTAATAAGGGTGCCGGATGGCCAACAGCTGGCAGTGTATCACAGGGTTTGACGACAATTGTCCACGCGCCGCCCTACGGCGCTATACACGTAAGACAGACACAGTCCGGAGCTTATAATGTATCGGCGCCAGATATTGACACTTTAAGTGTAACTTCGGGGGCATTTTCTATGACAACCGCCGGTGCTGGGGTCTCGTGGCTAAATCCTGAGCTTATGAATGGACATTTTTTCTATCCATTTCTTATAGCAATACGCCCAGGTGGCGCAACCAATGTCAACGACTACGACAAAGTTATAGACCAATTAGAAGCTCGCGTCCCTGCAAAGCAGCCCGGTATTTCTGTTGCATCCGCCCCCGTTGTGCCAAATACCCAAGTAATATTTGTCCAAGGTATTGCGGGTTCAGTTTCCGATAGCATAGATAACGTTTTGAACAGTACACCATTTGATACCAACACCGGATGGGCTCCTTTAGGGACTGGGGTTTCAGGCGACCCACATATTTTCGGGATAGGGGGTGCGGCCAGCGACCTGATCCTGAACGAGATGGCAGTAGTTATAACACAAAACCAACCAGGTTTAACAACAACTTTTCCAGCCACGACCGCGGTTACACAGGTTGAAATAGTTTTACATCAAACTGCTATGGGTGGAATAATTGATACGCAGGTTGATATTGAAGATGTTTGTGAAGCGTGGCCGGGTACAATAACTTGTGGAGGTGCTCAACCAACTGGTGGTTGGAGAGGAGGTATTCGAACAACAAATGATGGCGGATTTGCGCAATCTTTTTCAGCAACCGGGGCTCAAATAGCTGCTACGACAATGCTTGATGCTACCGAGATAAGAAAAGCAATAAACTCGGCAGGAGGATATCACGCTGATGTCGGAGCTTATCCCGGATCACATCCGCCCCCACAAAGTGATAAAGTCCGCACATGGACATATTACGGAGTAGGGGGAATAGGTGTTGCTGGAACATTGGCTGGTGGGGGCTACAATAACGCCGACGTTAAATTTGTGGCATCTGTTAATTCTACGAATGCGTGTCAAAGACCCGAGCCATACCCAACCGTAAATACAAGTAATACTGGTCCGGGAATGGGAAATCTCATATTTTTAAGTCTTGGGCAAAGTCCCGATGTCCCATATAATGATTCAAGGGTCATGAATTACAATAAATTGGGCGGGCGTCCGGATGATCCTTCGGGCGTTGATCTTGCTTATGGATACGCTACCGATCTTCAGCGTAATTTCTACGCGCAATTTGAAGTTATGGGCAATATGGAGAGAGATTTATGTTTAAAGCGCAATTGTTGGACAGTATGTTCGCGCATGTCTCTGGAGGATCAATTATACAGTCTATGTTTTGTTGCCGAAGAGTGTAATGATGTTTGTATGAAAGTAACCTGTGCTCGTAAATGGAGTGAAGTCGAGGACGCTTTGGCTGAATCATGCATAGCTGAAAATAATACGATTGGGTGGGGAGACCATGTTGATTTATATATTAATGTGCGGGTTAGTAACGCGAGTCCAAAGATAAAAGATACGATTATTCGCATTCGTTACCCTGTTCAGATCACTCGTGGTCCCGATGATCTCGGTAATTGGAACGTGGTGGCTTCGGATGCTGCTGATGCGGTTATTACAACCGGAGTTGGTTATGATGCCCCGGAAGGTGGCAACTTACAATACAGAAATGCTGCGCAGACTGAAATTCATCCAGATTACATGAACC
>CAZTRG010000242.1:0-19270 GCA_964615885.1 uncultured Planctomycetia bacterium
TGGCCGGCCGGGACCCTCGACAAATCTTTCCGGCAACACACTCGGTGGCAAGATGCGTATGAGCGTGCACTTGAACCTCGGAACCCCGGGCGCGGAGAACAGCGCGCGGAGAAATCTCTGGCTTGAGAGCGGCAGCCCCAACCTTGGCCCGGTCATCAGCGAGGTTTCCCACGCCCCGGTCTCTCCGGAGCAGGGTGAGCTGGTTACGGTGCAGGCGAAGATCACCGACTCCGAAGGTGTCTCACGGGCCCGGGTCTTCTATCGAGAGGGCAGCCCGAACGGGAATTTCTCCTCGGTCGAGATGAGCGAATCCGGCGCCGGGGCGTACCTCGGGAGAATGGGGGGCTTCGGGAACCGCACCAAGGTTGTCTTCTACATCGAGGCTGAAGATGCCGATGGAAAAATACGCCGCTATCCTCGCGATGCGCCGGAGCACAATCTCCTCCTGCAGGCGGCCGGCCGGGTGAATACGAATGTTGATGCCTCCCGGGTGATTCTCGATGATGACAAGACCAGGGAGCTCTCCAGCCGGATGCTCCACTCGAACAACCTTCTCGATGGAGCCTTCGTCTTCAACAACGACGAGGTCATGTACAACGTCGGCGTGCGCTACCGCGGCAGCCCCTGGGGGCGTCCCGGCCGCAACAATTACCGGGTCAGCTTTCAGAAGGACAAGGTCTTCCATCGCGGCCGCACCGCGATCAACCTCACCAGCCGCGGAGCCAACGCGAACGAGGGAGTTGCCTATTTTCTCGTCGGTCGAAACGGTAGCGAAGAGACGCCGGCTCCAACGGCGGACTTCTTCTTCGTCAGGAACTACTTCAACGGTTCGGGTGGCGCGAGCTACGGGCTCTTCCAGTCCGTCGACCGCGACTACATGCAGAAGTGGTACGGCGAGGGGGGCGATGGGCCGGTTCTGAAGGCCAACGGCCGCCTGAACTTCAACGATGGCGGCTCACGCACGGCCTGGGATGGCGCCTCCTATGTTTACATGGGGGAAGATACCGAGGCCTACCGCGGCTATTACTTCCACAGCATGAACCAGACGCGGGATGACTGGACGCCTTTCATCAACCTGGCCCGGGTCATGGACCGCCGGGTAACGAATCGGTCGGCGGATTTCGATGCCAGGATCGGTGATATTCTCGATGTGGAGGCCTGGTTGCGGGTTATCGCGCCGCGGGTTCTCATCGGCGGCTGGGATGCCTTCTCGATCGGCAACGGCCACAATGGCTACCTGTCCTACAACAGCGCCACGGGGCTCTGGGGCATCCTGCCCTTCGACATGGACAACAGCTTCGGCAACGGCAACTTTCCCCTCTTCCCGACAGCGGATGGAGATGTGGCGAGAATGATGTCGCGTCCGGCTTCGCGCAGGATCTATTTCCGTATCCTCCACGAATACCTTGCCGGGTACTGGTCGCGCGAAAAGGCCGGACCCTGGATGACCGCCCTGCAGCGTGATATCGGGGTCAACACCAGCGGAATCCTGGGCTTTATCTCCGGGCGCGTCAACGGGGTTCGCAACCAGATCAACTCTTCGACGAACACCACCTTCCGTATCAGGACCAACAGCGGCAACGACATCACCACCGACGAAGCCTCGATCCGGCTTGAGGGCGAGGCACCGGTGCAGGTGGCGCAGCTCTTCTACTCCATCGGGGGCGGAGACCTCGTGGCGCTCGAGCCCGAGTGGACGACGCAGGTGCGCTGGCGGGCTGATTTCGATCTCGTCGCGCGCAGGAGCGAGTTCCAGTTCATCGGTTTCAGCACCGCCGGCGAGCTCATCGCCACCGCCTCTATCGAGGTGGAGAGCACGGCGATCCCGAATGATCCGGTTGTCGAGTCCTGGTCTCCACGCGCGGGGCCGGCCGGCGGCGGCTTCGAGGTCACCTTCCGCGGCACGAATTTCGTGGAGGGCATGCGGGTATTTTTCGGTGGTGCCGAGGCCCAGGAAGTGATCGTGGTTTCACCGGCAGAGTTCCGGGTTACCGCTCCCACGGCGCTGGAGCCCCTGCCCGCCGACCAGGTTGTCGATGTCCGGATCGTTCCGCCTGAGGGCGACGAGGTGGTGGTCGAGGACGCGATCGAATACGAGGGCGACCTGGGAGATTTCTTCGTCCGCGGCGATGCGAACTGGGACCAGGTGCTCGATATCAGCGATGGCCTGCACACGCTCTTCCATCTCTTCCTCGGCCGGGAGGTGAACTGCGCCGACGCGGCTGACTTCAACGATGACGGAGAGCTGGGGCTTGCCGATGCCATCGGCACGCTGGACTTCCTCTTCCGCTCCGGCTCGGCTCCCGGGGCGCCCTACCCGGCCCTGGGCCTCGATCCCACCGCCGATGGGCTTGAGTGCCGCTGAGCTTCCCGGCCCGTTTAACTCCTTGAACCCACCGGCGGATTCGGCGTAAGGTGGTCCGGTCGCCGGTTGTGGCGGCAGGGAGGACACCATGATGTCGGAAGACCAGGTCGATTCAGGAAACGAGGTGCTGGAGTATCCGGAGCTGCCGATTGAGTTGAGCCAGCCGCGCTTCTCAACGCTCTTCAAGTATTTCGGTCCAGGGGCGATCATCGCCTCGATCACCATCGGCAGCGGCGAGACGG
This sequence comes from uncultured Planctomycetia bacterium, assembly GCA_964615885.1. Classification (GTDB taxonomy): domain Bacteria; phylum Planctomycetota; class UBA8108; order UBA8108; family UBA8108; genus UBA8108. Next base: position 2,608 of record CAZTRG010000242.1, read on the forward strand.
TCTTCGCCTCGCGAAGCGGTGCCGTCTTCGGCTATTCGCTGCTCTGGCTCTTCCTGGCTGCGGCGATTGCCAAGGGCCTGCAGATCTACTGCGGCTCACGCTACATCACCCTCACCGGAGAGCATCCGCTCAGGAGCTGGAACCGCCTGCCGCTGCTGCGCGGCTGGTTTCCATGGCTGGTGGCCGGAATCTCGATACTCTGCTTCCCTCTCTGGCTCGGGGGGCTGCCTCCGATGCTCGGCCAGCTGGTGAACTGGATTGCCGGGATCCCGGATGGCACCGGCATCGCCGACCCGAAGGAGGCCTTCGTTGCCGACGCTGCTTTCCAGTTCTGGGTCAAGATCTGGGGTACGGCTTTCGTCCTGGTGGCGGTCTCTATTACCCTGCTGCAGAGCTACAAGCTGCTGGAAAAGGTTCAGACCCTGCTGGTTGGGCTGCTGCTGTTGAGCCTGCTGGCGGCGGCGATCGCCTCCAGTCCTGATCTCATGGCGATCATCACGGGGACCTTTATTCCCAGCCTGCCGGATTTCCCGAAGTGGGCAGAAAAATTTGATTTCGGCAAGCTGCCGAAGTACCAGGAGATCGCCCTCTATGTCGGCGCAATGGGCGGTGGCACCCAGGATTACCTCGGCTATGTCGGCATCCTGCGCGAAAAAGGCTGGGGCCTCATGAAGAAATTCAATCTCTACAATCCAGCCTATGGACCCGGGCCCGTCGCTCTACCTGCGGACCCTGCCCAGGTTAGTCGTGGACTCGGTTGGCTGCGCGCTCCGGCCATTGACGTAACGGTTTCTTTTCTCTGCATCGTGATTTTCACCTACGCCTTCATCATCCTCGGCGCCGAGATTCTCCACCCCGAAGAGAAGGCCCCCGCCGGCAACAAGCTGCTGACGGAGCAGAAAGATTTTCTCGCCGGGATCCACTCGAGCCTGACCTACCTCTACCAGGTTGGCGTCTTTATGGCCTTCTTCGGTACGATTCATGGCGCCTTTGAAATCTATACCCGTACCGGTCATGAGGCCTTAACCGCGCTCATTCCCGGGCTCGACAAGACCCCGGTCAACAAGATCCGTCCCTGGATTCTCCTCTATTGCGGCGGCGGAGCTCTCGCCGTCATGTGGACGGGCTTCAAGCCGGTGGAGATTGTAACTCCGGCAGCGATCTTCGGCTCGGTGATCACCTGTGGCTTGTGGTGCCTGGCGGGAGTATACGCCGAGCAAAAATTACTGCCTGCGGCCTACCGCATGCGGCTTCTCCTGAGAGGCCTCGTCATCCTGTCGGGCCTTTTCCTGACGGGGCTCGGAAGCGCCGCGGCCTGGCAATATTTCTTCCCCCCGGGTTCCTGAGCTACTCAAAGGGAAAGTCGACGGCGCCTTCCTCGAGCCACTCGTACTCGCCATCGACAACCCGCTGGGCGAACTTGTAGGTTGCCACATCGTCGTTGGATGAGATGGCGCGGAAGGTGCTCTTAACCCTGCGCCGGGAGTGACGGCAGAAGATGTCGGCGAGCTCGATGACGCCCGGGTATTTCTCCGGGTCGAGGCTGTGCAGGGTGTCGGCGCGGGAGACCGCCGCTGCCATGGCGAAGAGCTCCGAGCCGATCTCGACAAAACGTCCGAGCTGGGCCTGCTTGCGCTCGAGGGTCGCCTGGTGGCGGCCCATGGCGTGGAAGAGGGAGCGCGCCAGCTTCCTCGACTGCAGGTTGACGAAGCGCAGGTGGCCGGCGAGTCGGCGATGGACGTGGAAGCCCCTCGGCACCGGGTTCCACTGCTTCAGGTACCACCAGGAATAGTGCAGCCCGGCCTTCAGGCCGTCGGCGATCTTGTCGCCGAGCGGTGCGCGAGGATTCAGGACGGAGCCCGCCCGCCGCAGATGCGGGTCGAGCGCCTCGCGAGAGATAAAGAGCCGCATGATCTCGCTGGTGCCCTCGAAGATCATGTTGATCCGCGAGTCGCGCATGGCGCGCTCCACCGCAACCCCCGGCTCGCCGCGAGCGCGCAGCGAGGGGGCGGTTTCGTAGCCGCGCCCGCTCCTGATCTGCATGGTCTCATCGATGATCTTCCAGAAGCCCTCGGAGCAGAACATCTTGCACATGGCGGCCTCGAGCCGGATGTCCGCGCCGCCGCGGTCGACGAGCATCGAGGGGTAGAAGCTGATGGCCTCCATGGCGAAGGTATGCGAGGCGATAAAGGCGACCTTCTGGGCGATGGCCTCGTGCTTGCCGATATTGCTGCCCCATTGCTCGCGGTCGCGGCTGAACTCCCGTGCCATCTTCAGGGCGCGCTTGGAGGCGCCGGTGCAGGCTGCAGGCAGGGTGAGCCGGCCGGTATTGAGGGTGGTCAGGGCGAGGCGCAGGCCCCGGCCCTCATCTCCGAGAATGTTCTCCGCCGGCACCTTCACATCGGTGAAACGGATCACCCCGTTGTAGAGCGCCCGCAGTCCCATGAAGCGCGAACGCGAGACGACCTCGACGCCGGGCATGTCGCGCTCGACGATGAAGGCGGTGATCTGGCGGCGCTCCTTGCCACGCACCATCTTCGGCGGCGTCTGCGCCATCACGACAAAGAGCCCGGCCCTGGTTCCGTTGGTGCACCAGAGCTTCTCGCCGTTGAGGATGAAGTGCTTGCCGTCATCGCTCAGCTCGGCCTTCGTTGACATGTTGGCCGGGTCGGAGCCGACCTCTGTTTCGGTGAGCGCGAAGGCCGAGATCTCGCCGCCGGCGAGGCGGGGATAGTATTTTTCTTTCTGCTCCTTGGTGCCGAAGAGCTTGAGCGGCTGGGGCAGCCCGATGCTCTGGTGCGCCGACAGCAGCGCCCCGGTGTTGCCGCAATGGCTCGCCACGAGCATCATCGCGCGGCTGTAGTTCATCTGCGAGAGCCCGGCACCGCCGTACTCCTTCGGGATCTTGATGCCGAAGGCGCCGAGCTCGGCAAGGGCATCGATCGCCTCGTCGGGGATCTCGCCGTCTTCGTCGATCTTGTCGGCATCGACCTTGTTCTTGAGGACCTCCTGCATCCGGGCGATGTATTCATCGCCGATGGCCCGGTCTTCTTCGGGTTGCAGCGGGTAGGGCATGATGAGGTCGTCGCGGAACCTGCCGAGGAACAATTCGCCGACGAAGCTGGGGTGCTGCCAGGTCTGCTCGCGGGCGGCCTCGGCGACCTCGAGCGCCTGGCGTTTGCCCTCTGACATCCCGGAGGTGTCGATCTGGAGCTCGGTTTCCTGTTCGCTGCCGCTAGGTTTATCGTGCATCAACTGCCTCTTTGATGAATGACGACCAGTGTTCAAGACGGATTCAACTCAGCCGGCCCGAAAGCAGCCTATCTTCTTTTACACGCTTTCCATTACATTGTTAGCAGGAGTACTGGAACTTCGGGTCCGGATATTCTAACTTTTCAGCAAAGAAGCGGCCTGCTTACCTGGTGGAAGTATAAGGCCGTAAGAGGAAAAAATCCCGTCGATGGGAGAATCCATGTTCCCTAGGAGCGTGCAGAGGCGTTTATTTGCAGGGTTTTGTGCCCTCGCCCTGGTGGTTCTGCTGGTCTTGCCGCGCAAGTCTCGCGGCTATATCGAGATTCCAATGAGTCTCGGGTATATCATCCAGCAGTCGGTCAACATTGTCTCCATCGAGGTTGAGAAGGTTGACACCCAGAGCAACATCATTCACTTCCGCAAGGTGAAGGATCTCAAGGGTGTTCATCCCAGCGAGCGGATCGTTCAGAACATTGCCCAGAAGGGCTTCCATCCGCGGGAATGGCAGACCATCATGGCCTGGGCCAAGCCGGGCAAGAAGGCCGTGTTTTTTCACAACGGCCGGGCCAGCGAGACCTGTATCGATACCTACTGGTACCAGTGCTACGGCAGTGGGGAAAACTGGCGCATGTCTCACGCCGAGCCCTATCTCCTGCGCAGTTTCGCCGGCCGGCCTGAGCGACTCCAGAAGATCGTTGAGGTGGTCGATTCCGGCGACGAGAGCGTCGCCCCCTGCATGGTAGATTCCGACAAGGAAGAGCTCCAGCTGCGCACGGCCCGCATCCAGCGTCTTCGCGTCGGCTACCAGAGGCTTGATTACGATCCCGAGCGGGATTTCGTTGGTTGGGGGGCCGGTGAGCTCGAGGATCTTCCCGAGATGCCCGGCTTTACTCACATCGCCCCGCTTCCGCGTGTCGACCCCGGGGCGGTGGGCGTCTCGCTCGCTGATTACGATGCCGATGGCAAGATAGACATCTGTCTTTTCGGAGATGGAAAGGTCAGCCTGGTGCGCAACGAGGGGCAGGGCTTCAGCGAGGTCGAGCTTCCCTTCTCGACTCCCGCTCGCTCCGCCGCCTGGGCCGATTACGATGGCGATGGCCGCCGGGACCTCCTGCTGGCGACTCCCACCGGGCCGAGGCTGCTGGCCTCAACCGCCAAGGCGGACTCCTTTCGCGACGACAGCCGCTTTCTGCCGCGCCAGCCGGCCTGGAACCTGACCTGTGCCGCCTGGGTTGATGTGAACCGTGACAGCTGGCCGGATATCCTGCTGGCCAATGGCTTTTACGGCCTGCGGCTTCTGCTGAACACGCCCGGGGAGGGCGCGCGCCGCCGTTTCAGCGATGGAGGCCAGGTCGATGTGCCGCTGGAGATGCTGGAGGCGGCCGGGCCCCGCCTCGGCAAGGGAGACCACCTGGTGCTTAGCGATGTCAACTCCGATGGAATCCAGGATGTGCTCTACTGCGCCGGACGAGGGATCCTGTTGCGGGGGCGCGTGGGTGGCTTCGATGCAGATGCCGGCACCGGTATAGATTTTCTTTCCGGCGGAGTCGGCCCGGCCTTCGGTGATTTTGACTCCGATGGCGACCCTGACCTCTTTGTCCCCTCGGGCAGCTTCGGGCGCCTGCTGGAAAATGATGGAACCGGGCGTTTTCACGATGTGACCACCCGGAAGGTCGATGTGCTGGAGGATGGCCGTGGCCGGGCGACCTGCGCGACCTGGGGCGATTTCGATTGCGATGGCAATCTTGACCTCATGGTTTCCCTCAGCGGCGGCTTCAACCGAGTCCTGCTCAACCGGGGTGATGGGCGCTTGAGTGACCACACCCTCGCGCTCGGGCTTGACCGGAGAACCTTTAACAGCCAGGCGGTATCGGCAGCCGACCTCGACGGAGATGGAGACCTGGACCTCGTCTTCGCCAACGAGGGCCGGGAGCCCTGTGTTCTCTTTGCCGCCCCCAACGCCCTGGGCTCACGGTTTCCTGTCGAGATCGTTTTCGGTGCTGGCCGGCAGACGGTGGGGTCGAGCGCGGCAATTTATGACCTCAACGATGCATCCGGCTCCTCCTCCAGCCCTCTGCAGCGTTTTGAGGCCGGGGCGGTCCAGGGGCGCGGCTGCCAGGCTGCCGGCCGGGCGCGGCTGGGGCTTGAAAACGGAACCTACAGGCTGGAGGTGCGCTACAGCTCCGGCCAGGTACACCAGGAAGAATTCGAGGTTGCCGGCTCCCAGCTTTTCCTGGAGGTGAAGCCTTGAGATCAACCGGCGCACTCCTTCTTCTCCTGCTGGCCTGGGGGCCGCTTGGTGCCCAGGACTGGCCGCACTACCAGGGCGATCTGCGGCGGTCGGGCTGCCCCGATGGCCGCGCCCTGCCTGCAAGCGTCAAGGTGCTCTGGGCCCTTCCGGGTACCAGCCATTTCCTCGCCGCGCCGGCCTATTCCGCCGGACGCCTCATCCTGCCGGCCCTGGGGGCTTTCAACTCTCCCGAGGTGGTCGCCATAGGGGTTGAAGATGGCCTTGCTGACCGGACGCTCTGGGCTAACGGCCCACCGACCCTTGGCCTGCCGGTTGCCGCTCCTGCCACCGTGCGGGACGGCCTGGTCGTTATCGGAGAGGGAATGCACCAGAATGTCGCGGGGGCGCTGTCCGCTTTCAGCCTCTCCGATGGGCTGCCCATCTGGCGCCTGCAGATCGCCGGGGCACTTCGTCATGTCGAGGGAGCTGCCGCACGTGGGCCCGATGGGAAGATCTATTTCGGCGCCGGAAGTGGTGGTGTGCTCTGCGTCGATCCGGGGCGGGTCACCATGGGTGGGCGTGTTCTCTCGGCGGCCGGCGCTGAGACCGCGGCGCGAAAGGCCCTGCAGGAGCTCAAGGCTGAGTATGAAAAGATCAAGGACAGCGATGAGTTCGCAGTGGAGCCGGGACCGGCAGAGGTGCTCAAGGCAACGGGGGGCATCCCGAATGTCCTCTGGACGGCCGGCAAAGACAGCCTGCATGTCGATGCCTCCGTGGCCCTGGCCGAAGTCAGCCCCGGAGAGGGAGCCGCCGAGCTCTGCGTCATTGCCGGTTCAGCCTTTCTGGATGAAGAGGCTGTCGGGGATCGTGCCCTGGTCTGCCTCAAGGCCTCCGATGGAAGTGTGGCCTGGAAGGTGCCGCTGCGCTGGAATCCCTGGGGCTCGCCGAGCGTGGCGCCTGCTGAAGGAAAAGGCAGGGTGCTGGTCGGCTGCAGCTCGATCCGTTTCGACCCGGCGACCCTTGAGGGCGCTCGCGGCGAGGTTGTCGCGGTTGATCTCGACACTGGTCGAATGGCCTGGCGCCGGGAGGTGCCGGGAGGAGTCCTCTCCTCCGTGGCCATTGATGCCACCGGCAGCATCGGGGTCTTCGCCGCCACCGATGGAATTGTGAGAGGGGTTGATATAGCCAGCGGCCGCCTGGTGTGGAGCAGCGCCGCAGCGGGACCAACCTTTGCCGGCGTGGCAATTGCCGGCCTGACGGTCTATACCGTTGACCTCGATGGAAGAATTCGTGCTCTTGACCTGCGCGATGGGAGCCGGCTGCTGTGGAGCCTCGATATCGGTAAACATCCGTCGGTGAAATTGCCGGGCCGGGTCTTTGCTTCTCCGATCTGTGCCGGCGGCAGGCTTTATGTCGCTACGCACAATATGGAGGGGCCCCAGACTGGCGAGCCGACGGCGGTCGTCTGCCTGGGAGCCCGCGTAAAGGCGGCAGATGCAAACCGGGGAATCCTGGTCGACCGTAAGAATTCACGGGTGGTTGTCGATGTCGAGATTGCCCCCCGCAAGCTGCCGCATCTCAAGCAGATCTACCCCATTGAGGTCATGGTGACCGGAGCCCAGGGTAAGAAGGCCCACGAGACGGTGCTTCTGAGCGGAGCCAGTCCTCTCCAGGTTCACCGTGCCCTCGAGAAGCTGGGGCTGAAGGCGGGACAGCCTGGAATTGCCGACAAGCGCCCTCCAACTGGCCCGGAGGTGCGTATCTGGATCGAGTACCCGGGGCGCTCAGGTCTGAACAAGAAGGTCGATCTCGCCAGCGCCGTGGTGGACCGCCGTACGGGCCTGGCGCTCGATGGAGGAGCCTCGGGCTCCGGGCGGGCGGTGCGCTGGTTCTTTACCGGGTCGGCTATGGTGCAGGCCGACGCCTCCACGACGAAAGAAATCTACGGGGCCGAGTTCAGTGGAACGCTGGTAACGATATTCCCGGTAACTGATGAGACGGTCTTCCAGTCAAACCTGGGAATGGATGCCGAGTCACTCTTCAACCTCGATGTCGCCGGGATTCTGCCGCCCATTGGCAGCAAGGCTAAATTGCTGATCGAGCCGGTTGTGCTGGCCGGGGAGGGCGGCCGATGAGCCGGCGATCCCCACTCCTTCCGCTTGTTTTCGCAGCCCTGGCCGGGGTGTTCTGTCTGCCGGCAGCATCCCCCCGGGTTCTTTTTGCAGCAGAAAAAAAAGTACCGGTCCTGCTTTCACGGGCGATCGACTCGGCCTGGGAGGGAGATCTCCAGGCCTCACGAAAATACCTGCGGACCTTTCTCAGCACAAAGCCGGCTGCCGCGCTGGAGCGCCAGGCACGCCTGGCCACCCTGCTGCTTCAGCTGGAGAGCCCCCATGCCAATCTTGACCAGGCACTGACGCTGTGCAAGAGCCTGCAGGGAGAGCCCGGCATCAGTGAGTCCTTCGCCTTTCTGTATTGCCGGGGGCTGGTCTACCAGCGTCTTGGTGCGCGCCGCCTTGCCGAAGAGGGAGCCGGGGAGGTTGCCCTCGACCAGCTGATCGGGGAGGGCGCTACCTGGCGCTATTTCAAGGGTACCGCTACGCCGCCTGCCGGCTGGAGGAGGCCCGGCTTTGATGCCTCCGGCTGGCTGGAGGGAAAGATGGGTATCGGCTACGGCGACAAGGATGATGCTACCGAGCTCACCGACATGCAGGGAAAGTACCCCTCGGTTTTCCTTCGCTATGATTTCGAGGTTTCACCTGCACTTGCCGGCAAGGCCGAGTCCCTGCGCCTGCGGGTCCGCTTTGACGATGGGTTTATCGCCAACCTGAACGGTGCGGAGCTGGTCCGGGTCAATATACCGGGCCGGCGGGGAGAGGCGGTTGCCCATGACGTAACCGCCAACGGCCAGCATGAGGGCAGCACCTGGGAGGACTACATCGTCGGGGCGGACAGCCTGGTTCCGGGGCGGAACACCCTGGCGATCCAGGCTCATAATTACACCGTACCCTCCAGCGACTTCTCGATTGACGCCACCCTCTCTCTTGCTGCAAGACGCGACCAGCCCGGCGCAGAGACCCTGGCCCTGCTTGCCGGGGCCCGCCAGGATCTGACCGCCGCAGCCAGGCTGGCGACCACGGGGGCGCTGCAGCTGCAGGTCGCCACCGAGCTGGTGGTGCTCGAGCTGCTCAATGACCGCCATGCAGAGGCCGGCTGGGAGCTGCTGGAGCTGGAGCGTGCGGCAGGGGAGGATCTCAAGAAACGAATCACCTACCTGAGGGCGTGGATTGCTTTTCGGGGGGGGCGGCTGCTGGAGTCCGGCCGCCTCTTGTCGAGGTTGGCTCCTTTTAAGCGCGGCCGCTCGAGCCCTGGTGCGCTTTACCTGATGGGCCGTATCCACCATGGCCTCGGAGAGCTGCGGGAGGCAGAGGCATTCTACCGCCTCGTTTCCGGCGATGGGGTGGCCTCTCCGCTTCAGGCCGCAGGCCGCCAGGGCCTGGGGGCAGTCCTGATCGAGCTGGGAGAAACTGGTGAGGCAGCAAAGCTCCTCAAGGAGCCGGTCTCCAGGAAGCCACCCACAGCACAGAAGCTCTTCAGCCGCCTGCTCCATGGGGTTGCGCTCCTGGGGGAGGGAAGACTGTCTTCTGCCCGCAATGACTTCCGTGCGGTTTCGCGCGCGGCGCTTGATCCCGAGCTTCGCTCGCGGGCCCTCTTCTGGGCCGGCCACTGCAGTGTCTTGAGCTGGGAAAAAGGGGATGCCTGGCTGCGCAAAAAACTCTCGGTGACGACAGTTGATTTCCTCGACCGCGGACTCTACCTCGAGCCCGGGCCCCTCTTGCGCCGCCGGATCGTGGCTGAGCTGGGAGAGGCGCTTCTGAAATTTGACCGCTTTTCAGAGGCAGAGGAGGTCTGGGGCCGGCTCTCAGGAGGCGGAGACGAGGCCGCCCTGGAGGCGGCCTATGCCCGGGTCGTGGCCCTGCAGGGACAGGGCGAATATCTGCAATCGGCCGAGCTGGCGCGCCGGCTGGTTCAGCTTTACCCGGTAAGCGCACGGCGTGGTGTGCTCCATCAGCGCCGGGGGGCGGCACTGCTTTTCGCCGGGATTGCCACCCTGGATGCTTCGCAACGCTCCGAACACCTGGCGGGAGCCCTGGCCGCCTACCAGGACGCCCTGGCCAGTCCGGGTCTCGATGCAAGGCTTACAGCCCGCTTCCGTCTTGGCCTGGCGCTGCTGCTGCTTGGTAAGCACCACGAAGCCCGGGAGGTCCTGGAAAAGGTGGCAAAGGCCGCTGCCCAGTCAAGTGATGACCAGGTGAGGATTCGCACAGCAGCCGCGCAGGGGCTGCTCGGCCAGCTCTACCTGATGGAGGGCGAGCGGCTGTCCGGTGATGCATTGTCAGCAGCCCGGGCCGCGCAGAATCTCGAGAAGGCAGAGAAGTACCTTGCCGGATTCCGGATGGATTCAAAGGCGCCCTCGGAGCTGAGGACTCGTGCAGAGCTGGCGCTTGGCCGCTGCCGCCGGCTGCGTGCAGAGCTGCTTGCCGACCCGGCTGAAAAGAACAAGCTCCTCGACGATGCGAGGGTTGTCCTCTCAATTACCACACGGAGGCTGGAGCATGGCGAGAGCGCCGTGCGGGCAACTCTCGAGCTGGCGAGGATCGATGCACTCAAGGGCCTGCACCCGCATGGGATCCAGCGGCTGGCAGTATTCAAGACGCGCTCACCCTGGAAGGAATCTGATTCTGCAGGCGAAGCTCTCCTGGAGCAGGCGCGGCTGCAGAAGGAGGTGAGGCAATATCCCCAGGCGCAGGAGACCTTGAAGAGTGCCCGTAACCTGGCCCTGCCCGCCTGGCTGGCGGGAATCCAGTTCGAGGAAGCCCGGCTGCTGGTGAAGATGGGTAAGGCCACAGAGGCTGGTAAGGCGCTGCTGAAACTTTACGAGAATGCCGCCGGCGCCCGGGTAAGGGGGCTCGTTGCCCTGGAGCTCCTGCGGCTTGGCCTTCTTCCAGGCCGGCTGCCGGCAGAGATTGCGGCCCTGGCTGAGGCCGGGGGGGATGAACCTGGTGCGGAATTGCGTGCAGACCTGTTGCTCGAGCTGGCAAGGCTGGGTGCCTCTGCAGTAAAGCCGGGGTCACCTCTAGATCCTGTGAAGAAAACGCTTGCCGGCCTGCGCTCGATGCTGCCGCGCGATGACCGGCGTGTCATAGCCTCTCTTCTGTATGAATCAGGAATGCTGATTGCAGCCGGCCGCTCCCTCGAGGTCGCTGCTCTCAGCGCCGATGCCTATTCTTTCAGCCGCAGCCCGGAAATGGAGGATGAGGCTCTTCTCGCCCATGGAATCTGCCTTCTTGCCGGGGAGAAGGTGCCCGAGGCCTTGAAGGTGCTCCAGGAGCTTGCTGCCGTTCCCGGCCGCAAGGACAGGTCTTTTACCTGCCGCCTGGACCTGTGTCTCGGGGTGGCCTACACCAGGGCAGGGGACCCGGTAAAGGCAAGAGACAGCTTCTCGCGGGCAGGGGATGGAAGCCTTTGTGCGAATGGAGCGGTTGCTCTCTTTAACCCGGAGGCCTGCAAGGAAATGGCAACACGGGTCAGGCAACTGTCTTTCCAGCCCGATGACAAGGCTCCGGAAACTCCCGTTCTCCTGGCACGGGTGCTGCTCTTCCCCCGCCTGGGACCGGCTGAGAAGCCGCTTCGATGGCAGGCAGGAGGCGCCGGGGACCAGGCAAGGCGGGAGTTCCTCTCGGGAGCCCGGCTGCTTGCGCTGAAGCCACTGTCTTTTGAGGCAGCAGAGAAAGAGACGCCCAGGGGGGAGAGCTGGGCTGAGCTTCTTCCGCTTCCGGCTGTCCCGGCCCCGGGAATGACTCCAGGGTCTTTCCTGGGAGAGACGGTGCGCCGGGTCTTCAGCAGCGGGGAAAGAGATGAATAGGTTTTTGAAAAGAGCGCTGCCGCTTTTCCTCCTGTTCTTCCTGGGGGCCATTGACCTGCAGGCGATGATTGTCCGGAAGTACCCGATGAAGGAGGTTCTCAAGCAGTCCCAGTACGTCTTCGAGGCAAGAGTCAAGGCGGTTGACAGTGCGAAGAAGCGACTGGTGGTCGAGCTGGTTCGTGACCTCAAGGGGTTGGCGCCGTTTTCCAGGCTGAACATCAATCTCATGGTCAGCCCGAAGAAAGAGCACCAGGAGCTGTTGCTGAAGAGGGTGCAAAACGGCCTCCCCCTGCTTGTCTTCGCCACCAGGGTGAGGGGGGACTTCTTCTTCCTTGGCTATACCAATGGAACCTGGTTCTCGATGGGCTCAAAGAGCGTTCCGGCGAAGGACCCCGCTCGCCGCGGTTCCGCGGTCTGTTCATTCAGGTACTGTGAGCTTTACCTGCGGAGAACCTACAAGGGCAAGACCTCCGAGCTGCTCTCCCTGCTGCCCGCTATCCTCTCTGGAAAGAAGCCGGCCCCGGCTTATGACCCCAAGGTGAAGCCGGGCGTGGGCCCCGAGCTGAAGGCCGCAGGCGCAGCGAACTGATCCGCGGCTCAGCCCGCCTCCTTCACCTCGACACCCAGCTCCCCGGCCAGCTCGAGAACCTGGCTCCAGGTGCCTTCGTCAATCTCGATTCCCTCCCGCCGGCGGTGGGCGGCGGTACGCTGTTCGGGCTCGCCGGGCAGCAGGATCTCGCTGACCCCGTCCTTCAGGGGTGAGCTTCTCAGGTACTCGCTGAAACGTTCTACCTCGTCGAGGAACTCCTCCGGATCACAGAAACAGGCTGGATCGGTCAGCTGGATGAAGAGGCCGTTGCCCACCTTTTCGGTCATCTTGCCGCAGCCTGCCCCGGAGAGTGCGCCTCCCAGCAGGTCGACGATGATGGACAAGCCATAGCCCTTATGCCCCTCGCGACCGCCAAGGGGGAGCAGGGTGCCGCCTTCGTAGAGATCGGCCGGGTTTGTTGTTGGCCGGCCACCGGAATCGAGCACCCAGCCATCGGGGATTTCCTTCCCTGCGTTTTTTGAGATCCTGACCTTGCCCTCGGCGACCACGCTGGTGGTGATGTCCACCAGCAGTGGCTCGGCCCTGGTCGGGATGGCGATGGCGACCGGGTTGGTTGCCAGCCGCGCCTCGGTGCCTCCCCAGGGAGCCACCCTGCAGACCCCGTGGCCATTGCAGTGGACCTGCGCGATGAAGCCGCGCTCGGCAGCCGCCAGCGGGTAAACACCCACCCGTCCGACATGGTAGCAGTTCCGCAGGCTGAGGGCGGCGATTCCGTTTTCCTGTGCTTTTGAGATTCCGAGCTCAACCGCCCGCATGGCGGTGACCTGCCCCCAGGTGTAGTGGCCATCGAGCAGGGCTGTGGTCGGCGACTCCCTGACAACCTCGACCTCGGCACGGGGATCAACCTTGCCCTCGCAGGCATGTGCGTGGTACTGCGGCAGCCGGATGATGCCGTGGGAGTCGTGCCCGGCCAGCTGTGCTTCGACAAGATGATTGGCTACGATGCCGGCATCCTCCCGCCGGCTCCCCATGGCCTCGACCAGGTCAGTTGACAGCTCCAGCAGAAATTCGGCGGTGTGATTTTTCATGGCGCCACATTAACCCACCCCTTCGCCCGGTGCCAGTGCGCGGCAGGTTCCGGAGGAAGGCTTGGAAGCCGGGGGCCGCCCCGTTAGGCTGTGTTCTTTACGGCCCCTTTCAGCGGTGGGAATTCCAGTTTCATGTCGGTCCTGATCCAGTTCAGTGAGGCGCTTAAGAGCTACGGCAAGCAGCCGATTCTCGATGGGGCCAGCGTGCAGTTTTCGACCTCCGACAAGATGGGCTTGATCGGCTGCAACGGCTCAGGAAAGAGTACGCTCTGTAAGCTGATCCTTGGCGGGGAGGAGCTCGATGGCGGACGCCTGAAAAAGAGCTCTGCGCTGCGGCTGGGCTACCTGGAGCAGGAGGACTCCTTCAGGCCGGATGAAACGGTTCTCCAGTTTCTCGAGCGTGACAGCGGCTGCGAGAGCTGGCGTTGCGGCAAGACGGCCGGCCGCTTCGATCTGAAGAACGAGACCCTCGAGGCCAAGGTCGTTGATCTTCCCGGCGGCTACCAGACCCGGGTGAAGCTTGCCGCCATGCTCCTCGGCGAGCCCAACTTTCTTGTTCTTGACGAGCCGACAAACTATCTCGATCTCAAGACGCTCATCCTGCTCGAGCTTTTCCTGGCCGATTTCAACGGCGGCTTTCTGATCGTTTCCCACGACCGGGAATTTCTCAAGAGGACGTGCGAGTCGACGCTGGAAATTGAGCAGGGAGAGCTGACGCTCTTTCCCGGCGGCATCGAGCCCTTCCTGGCCTTCAAGGCAGAGCGCCAGGTCGAGAAGGAAAGACGCAACAGGAACATCGATGCCCGGCGCAAGCAGATGGAGGACTTCATCGCCCGCAACCAGGTGAGGGCTTCGACCGCCTCGAGGGCGCAGTCAAAGATGAAGCAGCTCGACAAGCTGCAGAAGATCGAGGTTGAGCATCGGCTTCGCACCGCAAGGATCAAGATTCCTGAAATCGATGTCCGCAAGGGCCTCGCCCTGCGCTGCGAAGAGCTGGCGATCGGCTACGGGGAGAGCGAGGTCGCCTCATCGATTCGCTTTGAGATCCAGCGGGGTGAGAAGGTCGCAGTCCTCGGCGATAACGGGGAGGGAAAGACGACCTTCCTGCGCACCATCGCCGGTGATCTTGCCCGGCTGGGAGGTGAATATTCCTGGGGCCACGGCCTGGAGGTGGCCTATTACGCCCAGCATGTCTACAGTGCCCTTGACCCCGGCCTGGATATCTATACCCATCTCGACCGGGAGGCGGCTCCCGGAGTGGAGCGCCAGGAGATCCTGAAGGTGGCAGGGAGTTTTCTCTTCAGCGGTGAGGAGGTTGAAAAAAAGATCTCCGTTCTCAGCGGCGGAGAGCGTGCGCGGGTGTGCCTTGCCGGCCTGCTCCTTGGGCGCCGGCCGGTGCTGCTGCTCGATGAGCCCACGAACCACCTGGATTTCGAGACCGTTGAGGCCCTGGCGCAGGCTCTCGCAGAATATGCGGGAACCGTTTTCTTTGTCAGCCATGACCGGACCTTCGTCAGCCTCGTGGCCTCGAATATTGTCGATGTCGGCAAGGGGCGGGTGGTCCTTTATCCGGACACCTACGAGTCCTATGTCTACAGGATGGAGCAGGATGCGGCCGGCAGGGAGGAGGCGCAGCAGGCCCGGCAGAAAAAGGAGGGCTCTGCACGAGAGCCGGGCAAGGGGGGCGCCGGGTACCAGCAGCGCAAGCAGCTGCGCTCCAGCCTGGGGCGGCTTGAGTCACGGTGTAAAAAAATAGAGCGCCGGATGAAAGAGTTCGAGGGCGAGCTGAAGGAGATCCACCAGGAGTATGAAGAGAACCCACTCGACTATTCGCCGCTCAAGCAGGGGCGGGAGAAAGAGCTCCAGGTCGAGCTGGCGGAGCTTGAGCTTCAGTGGCTCGATCTCCAGGCGGAGATCGAGAAGATCAGGGCAGAGCTGGGCTAGCCCGGCTTCCCGGTGGCCTCAGCGCCGTGTTGCCAGGCCCTTCAGCAGGCGGTCGCGCGCCTGCTCCAGGGTGTCGAGCTTCTTGGCAAAGGCAAAGCGCACTTCGCGTTGTCCGAGGCCCGGGGTGTTGTAGAAATGGGAGCCTCCGACGACAGCGACCCCGACCTCTTTTGCCAGCCAGACGGCAAAATCATTCGATTCGCCCGGATAGTTCCAGTCTTCGTATCCGGCCATCACGTAATAGGCGCCCTCGGGAGTGTTGACGGCTGTGAAGCCGGTTTCTGCGAGGATCTCCATCATCAGGTCGCGCCGGTCATGGTAGTCCGCGAGCTGCCGGGCATAAAAGTCCTCGCTGAGTGAATAGGCGACGACCCCGGCGGCCTGCAGCGGGGTGGGGGCACAGATGGTGGTGAAATCATGGACGGTGCGGGTCCCGGTCGCCCAGGGTTCCTGGGCGGCAAAGAAGCCAAGCCTCCACCCGGTGATGGAGAAGGTTTTTGACAGCCCTCCGACGGTGATGGTACGCCCCGCCATTTCCGGGAGGGTTGCGAGGGGAATGTGCTCGCGGCCATCGTAGAGAATGCGGTCATAGATTTCATCGGTTACAGCTACGAGGTCGTTCTCGATGCAGATGTCGGCAATGGCCTGCAGCTCTTCACGTGTGAGGACACGCCCACTGGGATTGTGAGGGGTGTTGAGGATTACGGCCTTGCTGCGCGGTGTTACTGCTGCCCGGAGGCGCTCGGCATCGAGCGAATAATCAGGGGGAAGCAGGGGCATGTAAACCGGGGTGGCCCCGGCAAAGTGCACCGCGGGGGTATAGTTCTCGTGTGCCGGCTCGATGATGATGACCTCGTCTCCCGGGTCCGCGACCGCCATCAGGGCCGCGACGATTCCCTCGGTGACCCCGCAGGTGATGGTGATATGGAGGTCGGCATCAAGCCAGTCGAAATGCGGAGCGTAGCGACGCTTGAGGTTTTCGGTGATGGCCTCGCGCAGCTCCGCAAGTCCCCAGGTGACGGCATACTGGTTGGGGCCCTCGAGCACGGCTTTCGCCGCCGCCTCGCGGACCTCGCGGGGAGGATCGAAGTCAGGGTATCCCTGTGAGAGGTTGACGGCTCCGCAATCCAGGGCGATGCGGGTCATCTCCCGGATCCAGCTCTCCTGGAGATGTTCAAGCTTGGCGGCGGTTTTGCCCTTGGAGGTCATCTTCTAACCGGTTTGTTGTTCTTCAAGCTACGGCAGGCGGGTGTCGACTCAGCCATCGTTCTGCTCCGGTTCTTTCCGGGCCAGCACATCCTCCACCCACGCGCGACCGCGCATCATCGAGGGAAAGCCCAGGGTGGTGACCGAGAGAATGACTGCGTGACGAATCTCTTCTTTGCTGCAACCGGCGGCGAGCGCCTTGCGAACGCTGGAGTGGGTAGACCCCTCCATTCCGGCACCGATACTCAGGCCAAGCTTGACCAGCGCCTGGGTCTGGCCGTCAAGAGGCCCGGCTTTGCGAGCCGCCTTGCCCAGGGCCTCGTAGGCCCCGGTCAGCTCCGGGTGCTCCTCCTTCATCTGCATATAAAATTCCGGTGGCTTTGCCATGCCTTCTCCTTCTCGCCGGGCCAGGGATCGCTGTGGGTGGGAAGAAACCGGTTCTTCCTCTTGCAGATCATAGCTCCCCC
>CAZTRG010000243.1:0-3371 GCA_964615885.1 uncultured Planctomycetia bacterium
GTGAACCTGACCCATCACTCCTACTTCAACCTGGCGGGAGCCGGCAGCGGGACGATTCTCGACCATGAGCTGATGATCGCTGCGAGCCACTACACGCCCATTGATGGCGGCGGGATCCCGACCGGCGAGATCAAGGCGGTGAAGGACACGGTGATGGATTTCACCAAGCCGATGAAGATCGGGTCGCGGATCGCTAAGCTTCCGCCTTCTGAGGGCAACCCCGGTGGCTACGACCACAACTATTGCCTCAACTCCAAGGACAACTCCATGGCCCTGGCGGCGACGCTTTATGATGCCGGCTCAGGCCGCCTGCTCGAGATCCTGACCACGGAGCCGGGTATCCAGCTCTACACCGGGAACTATCTCGATGGATCGAATATCGGCAAGGGCGAGAAGAAATACGAGAAGCACCATGGGATCTGCCTGGAGACCCAGCACTTCCCGGATTCGATCAACCAGCCCAAGTTTCCGCCGATTCTCCTGCAGCCCGGAGATGTCTACACCCATGAGACCATCCACCGCTTCTCTGTGAAGTAGGGGCCCCTGGGATTATTTCTTCGCCCCGGTAACGGCGAAGGCCGCGAGTCCATCCAGGATTCGCGGCGGATGGAAGAGGCGCGGGAAGGACTTTCAGAGGGCTTCCCGCGTGCCGGCCTCCAGTCGTTGGGATTTTCCGCCTGCCTCGATGGTCGTGAAGATGCGGAAGGTTCCCACTGTTCCGGGCTCGAGCTTATCCTCGATGCTGATGAGGAGCTCTGCGGAGGTCTTTCCCTTGTCGATGCGGGCCTTGCCGGCCCTGGCTCCTGCGGGAAGCCCGGCAACTTCAAGCTCGACCGGCCCCTTGTAGCCGTTTCTTCTGCAGTGGACCTTCACCTTGAAGCTGCCGCCGGCCGGTGCATGGTAGCTTGTTTCGGCAAGCTCCAGCGCGAAGCGCCCCCTGGTCGGCCGCACCTCGACCCGGTAGACGTGTTCCGGGCCTCCCCGGCCCGTCAGATCTTCGACCATGAGGATGACCGGTCCATCAGAGGCGAAGGTATGATCGATCGAGCCCTCGTCGAAGTAGTAGTTCTTGCCCTTCTGCTTATCCTCGCCGGGGTCATAGGACTGGTCCTCGGCATCGGCGATCTTTTCACCCCCGGGTTTTTCGAGCCTGAGGAAGAGATCGGTGGGCGAGCCTGAGCGCCGTGTCTCGCCGCTGATCAGCACGCGCTCGCCTTTTTTCCCCTCGATGGAGTAATAATCACGGTCCCCCTTCGAGCTGAAGCGGCCGTTGATGGCACAGGGGTATTCGAGCCGGGTGGCACTGGCGGCCTGGTTGTTCGGTTCTTTTTCCAGCAGCTCCGGCAGGTCGCTTGCCAGCAGGGTGACGAAGTTCGAGCTGCTCCTGCCGGGGGGGCGCACTGCCAGGGGGAAGGCACGGCCGCTGGAGCCTTTCGGAAGCCGGACCTCTCGGGGCTTGATCCCGGCTGAGTCAACGCCGGCAATCGAGATCTGTGCAGGCTTTCCCTCTTCTGCACGCAGGGGGTAGGGAGCCGACACCAGGGGAAAGTCGCCGATTCGCAGGCGGTAGTCGAAGCCTTCGCCTCCCCGCCAGGTGACATCGCGAAGCTCAAGCAGGTAGGTGCCATCTTTTGCGGCCTTCCAGGAGACCCGGCTGTCAGCGCCGACGGAGTCGTTGTTGTAGGCGAGCTCTCTTTGCGATGAATCAAGAATCCGCAGGACCGGGTCGAGGCCGGAGCCGATGCGCTGGCTCAGCACCTCCAGGGAGAGCTCCTGGCCGGCGCGTGCCTTGAAGCTATAGTAGCTCCCCCGGTTACTGATGGCCTGGGAGTCGATGGCGCAGGGAGGCTCGATGGCAATCGCGGCATCCGCGGTGCCCTTAGCTGCCTCTGCAGGCCGGGTTGGCAGATCGTCGACGAGGAAGAGCTTCAGGTTGGACAGGCCGCCGGGGCCGCTTGCACGGACTGCGCCGATACCGACCGGCGTTCCCTTCGGAATCTCGATCCTGATACGCAGCTTCCTGCCCTTGTCTTTGTCTCCGGCAAGGATGGTGGTCTTTGAGTCAAAGCTGGTCCAGAGCCCGGTCACGGCCTCCAGGTCTTCGCCGGCGATGAGCAGCTCGGTGGTTTCCCCGGGAAGGGCTGCCAGCGGCAGGATGGACCTGATCTTCGGAGGCTTGGCTGCCAGCGCCCCCCCAAGCAGGAGGAACACGAGGGACAGGGGAATTACCCGGTGGGAAAAACCAGCCTGGTTGTTTTCACTAGTCATGGTTGCGGCTTCTTCTGTTCTTCTGGTGGTCTTCCAGGACCCTCATTTCACCGGAAGATGAGTTCTTTTTCAGCAAAGATCATTTTGCCTGTGTTAGCTTCTGGTGTTCAAGTCAGCAGCCACCGGGAAATCAGCATGAACCTGAGCAGGATCATCCAGAAAAAACGTGACGGCGAGGTCCTCGACCCGGCAGAGATTTCTGCTGTGATCGAGGGTTACGTGTCAGGCGCCGTGCCGGAGTACCAGGTGGCGGCGCTGGCGATGGCTATCTATTTCCAGGGGATGGATGAGTCTGAAACCAGCGCCCTGACAAGGGCCCTGATGGAGTCAGGCGAATGTCTCGACTGGGCCGGGCTTGATGGCCTGCGGGTTGATAAGCATTCCACTGGCGGCCAGGGCGACAAGGTCTCACTGGTCCTGGCCCCACTGGTGGCCTGTTGCGGCCTGCAGGTGCCGATGGTGGCCGGGCGTGGCCTGGGTCCCACCGGGGGGACCATCGACAAGCTCGAGGCGATCCCGGGTTTTCGCACGGGGCTGAGCCCGGAGGAGATCCGGCGAGTTACCGAAGAGGTGGGTTGCGTGATCTCCTCCCAGGGAGGAAAGTTCGCGCCGGCCGACGGCAAGCTCTATGCGCTGCGGGATGTGACCGCGACGGTGGCCTCGGTGCCGCTGATCACCGCCAGCATCATGAGCAAGAAGCTCGCCGAGGGTCTCGACGCCCTGGCGCTCGACATCAAGTGGGGCAGTGGCGCCTTCATGAAGGACCTTGAAAGCGCCCGGTCCCTGGGAGCGGCCATGGCTGCAGTGGGGGAGAGCATGGGCGTGCGCACCGGCTTTCTCGTCACTGACATGAACCAGCCCCTCGGCCGCGCGGTGGGAAATGCGAACGAGGTGCGGGAGGCCATCGCCGCGCTGGCCGGTGAGGGCCCCGATGATCTCATGGAGGTGGTGTATGAGCTGGGAGCTCTCATGCTGAGCTCCGCAGAACAAACAGGGGACAGGGCAGCAGCCCGCACAAAACTCGAGGCTGAGCTTGCCTCCGGGCGGCCGCTGGAGAAATTCAGGGAGATGGTTCGGGCGCAGGGTGGAGACGCCGAGGTGGA
>CAZTRG010000244.1:0-33244 GCA_964615885.1 uncultured Planctomycetia bacterium
TGTCTTCTTCGCGGCTTTTTTTTTCGTCTTCTTCTTGGCCTTCTTCTTTTTCGCCTTCTTCTTTCGTGCCGGCCCTTTTTCCGCCCGCTTGCGGATCAGCTCGATGGCCTCCTCGAGGGTCAGCTTCTCCGCATCGACTCCCTTGGGGACCGAGGCGTTGGTTTCTCCATCGGTTACGTAGGCACCGTAGCGGCCGGCCCGCAGGGTGATCTCCGTGCCCTCTTCCTTGTTGGCACCGAGCTCCTTGAGCACCTTGGGCTTCCTGCCCCAGCCGCCGCCGCTTTTTTCCTCGCGCAGCAACTCCCTGGCTCGCTCGATGGTGATGGTGAAGAGATGGTCTTCTGACTTGAGGCTCCGGGTCTCTGTACCGCACTTGATGTAGGGGCCGAAGCGTCCGTGATGGACAAAAACCTCGTTGTCTTCATTGCCCGGATCGGTTCCAAGCAGGCGCGGCAGGGAGAGGAGCTTCAGGGCGTCCTCGAGGGTGACATCTTCGGGCTTCATCCCATCGAGCAGGCTCGATGTCTTGTAAACCGGCTTGGGTTTTTCAGCGGCCTCCGCGGCAGGTTCCTGCCCGGGCTCGGTTTTTTCCTGCAGCAGGCCCTTGGTGACCAGGGCCTTGAGGCTCTGCGCATTTCCCTTGGAATCTTTGAGCAGCTGGCCACGCTCCATGAGCAGCTCGTCGTCGCCTTCGGCGCCTTCAGCCATTGTTTTGAGGATGCGCACCTGGACAGCCGCTCGTTTGCCCAGCTTCCTGGCCGCGGTGCGAAGCTGTGCTGCTGTCTTCAGCGAGATGATCTCACGCGGCTTCTTGTCTTTTTTCTTTCTCGGTGGCCTCTCGCCCAGCTGTACGTAGGGTCCGAAGCGCCCCGCCTTGAGGTAGACGGGCAGGCCAGTGTCGGGATCCTGTCCCATCGGCTCCTCGTTAGAGGTCATCGACAGCAGCTCTTCGGCCTTCTCTATGGTGAGCTCATCCGGAGCCAGGCCTTCAGGGACATCCGCCTTTTCATATTCAGGGGTTTTGGCTTCACCTCTCTCTATGTAGGGCCCGAATCTTGATACGCGCAGCAGGATGTCCTGCCCCCTGGAATCTCTGAGCCAGGGAATTGCGCGATTCTCGCGGTTGTCGTCGGCCTCCTGAACATTCTTGATCAGATTTGACAGGCCCTCAGAGTCTTCACTGCCGAAGTAAAAATCCTTGAGGTAGGGAAGGGCGTCTTTCTCTCCCCGGGAAATCTGGTCAAGATCCTCCTCCATACGTGCGGTGAACTGGATGTTGAGGAACTGGGTGAATTTTTTTTCCATCAGGGCATCGACGGCAAATGCCGTGAAGCTGGGGACCAGGGCGTTTCCCTTCTTGAAGACGTAACCGTGGTTGATGATCTTGTCGATGATGGTGGCGTAGGTGCTGGGCCGGCCGATCCCGTTTTCCTCGAGCTCTTTCACGAGGCTGGCCTCTGTATAACGCGCCGGCGGCCTGGTCTTGTGCTCCTTGCACTCGAGGCCGGAGCAGGTTACGGCGTGGCCCTCCTCGACCTTGGGCAGGACGGCCTCCTTGTCGGCGATCTCCGCATCCGGGTCATCGGAACCTTCCACATAGGCTCTCCTGAAGCCCGGGAATTCGATGGTCTTGCCGCTGGTCTGGAAGACAGCGTCGCCGTCGCTGATCTGGAGGCTGGTATTGAAGCCGCGCTCATTTTCCATCTTGCAGGCGACGGTGCGTTTCCAGATGAGGTCGTAGAGCCTGAGGTCATCGCCCTCGAGCTGTGTTTTGAGCTGCTCAGGCTTCTTGAATTCGGTTGAGGGCCTGATGGCTTCGTGGGCCTCCTGGGCGTTCTTAACCTTGTTCGTGTAGAAGCGGGGCTCCGCCGGGAGGTTTTCCGATCCGTAGAGCTCCGTTACCAGCCCACGCACACTGGTGATCGCCTCCTGGGCAAGGCTCACCGAGTCGGTTCTCATATAGGTGATGAGCCCGTTCTGGTAGAGACGCTGGGCGGCGCTCATCGTTCTCCTGGCCGACATGCCGAGCTTGCGGTTGGCATCCTGCTGCAGGGTGCTGGTGGTGAAGGGCGGTGCCGGGCGTTTCGTATAGGGCTTGCTCTCGACCTTGCTGACCTTCCAGTCCGAGTTCTCGAGCCTGGCGCGAAGAGCCTGCGCCTCCTGCTCATTCAGCAGCGCCACCTTGCCTTCTGCGGACTCCTTGAGCTTGCCGGTATCGCTGTCGAAGGATTTCCCGCTGGCGATCCGCTTGCCGCCGAGCTCGGTGAGCGTGGCATCGAAGGGCTTGTCAGAGCCATTGGCAAAGGTGCCGACCAGGTCCCAGTAGTCGGAGATCATGAAGGCGATCCGGGCCTTCTCCCTGGCTACGATGATATGTACGCTGGGGCTCTGAACTCGGCCGGCTGCTTTTCCCGAGCCGATCTTCTTCCACAAAACAGGGGAGATCCCGTAGCCATAGAGGCGGTCGAGCAGGCGCCGGGTATTTGCGGATTGCACCAGCCGGTCATCGATCGCACGAGGATTCTCGATGGCGTTCTGGATGGCATCCCGGGTGATCTCGTGGAAGACGATTCTGCGATTGGGGATCTTGGGGGCGAGGACCTCGACGAGGTGCCAGCTGATAGCTTCTCCCTCGCGGTCTTCATCAGTGGCCAGGTAGAGCTCATCAACATCCTTGAGCATCTTCTTCAGCTTGGCGATCTGTTTTTTACTGTCCCGGTTGGGAATCCAGAGGGGGGTGAAGTCGTCTTCTATGTTGATCCCTCTTATCTCGGCATCGTATTCATCCTTGTACTTGGCAGGTACGTCCTTGCTTCGATTTGGCAGGCCCCGGATGTGTCCGATACTGGATTCGACGAGGTAATTGTCGTCCAGGAATTTTGACAGGGTCTTGGCCTTGGTAGGCGATTCGACAATGACGAGTGCTTTAGCCACTTGGTACTCCTCGCTGGCCTGCCGGTTTCCGGCCAGGCCTGGTAACAGCTATCGGTGCCCTGTTGGCTTAACGGGGTGCCGATGGGCGGAAAAATATACGACCAGAGGTACTGTCTGCAAGTACCTTGTCAGAAAATAAACCTATAAGTTCTTTTGCAAATGCAGGTTAAGGGGGCATATTTCTTCCTTTCGGATTCTTGCTTAAACCCTGAATGGCTCACTTCCTGTCGTGTTTCAGCGCATCCTGGCTCTCTTTTTTCTTCTTCACCCAATGGGTGAAGAAAAAAGAGAGTGGTTTTGTGAGGCGGTTCCTCCAGGGCTCCTGGTGGAGATAGTTCTGCTGAGACTGGGCGGGCTTTGTGATAAAATCCCGGCCCCGGTCGGCTGAGGGAGCCTGCCGTGGAGGATGGAGTCGATTGAATATGGGAAAAAACCTGTTACAGAAGGTCTGGGACCAGCACACGGTCCGTGAGCTGCCCACCAGCCAGACGCAACTCTTTATAGGCCTGCATCTCATTCACGAGGTCACGAGCCCCCAGGCCTTCGAGGAGCTCCGTGTTCGCCAGCTCGGTGTGCGTTTTCCTGAGCGGACCTTTGCCACCGTAGACCATATTGTGCCGACGCACTCCCAGGAGCGTCCCTTCGTGGACACCCTGGCTGAGGAGATGATGGTCGCGATTGAAACCAATTGCAGGGAGTTCGGAGTTGAGCTTTTCGGCCTTGACGACGACCGCCAGGGAATTGTTCACGTGGTCGGCCCTGAGCAGGGACTGACCCAGCCGGGCACGACCATCGCCTGCGGGGACAGCCACACCTCGACCCATGGAGCCTTCGGAGCGATCGCATTCGGTATCGGCACCAGCCAGGTGCGTGACGTGCTGGCCAGCCAGTGCCTCGCCATCGATCCGCTGAAGGTTCGGCGCATCGAGGTGACCGGCTCACTCGCGGGGGGGGTCTATGCCAAGGATGTGATCCTGGCGATCATTCGCCGGCTTGGTGTCAAGGGCGGCACCGGGTATGCCTACGAATATGCAGGTGAGGCGATCGCAGCGATGAGCATGGAAGAGCGAATGTCTGTCTGCAATATGTCCATCGAGGGCGGCGCCCGGGTGGGATACGTAAACCCGGATGAAACGACCTATGAATATATCAGGGGACGGCCCTTTGCTCCCGCAGACAGCGAATGGGATGAGGCGGTGAAACACTGGAGTTCCTTCGCTTCCGATGAGGATGCCCAATTCGACGATGAAATTACCGTCGATGGATCCTCCCTCGGTCCCAATGTCACCTGGGGGATCAATCCCGGGCAGAGTGTCCAGGTCGATGGGCAGCTGCCCTCGATCGATGATCTTCCCCGCGAGGACCAGGAGTCAGCCAGGGAAGCGCTCGAGTTCATGGACTTCGAGCAGGGAGCTGCTATTGCCGGTACCGGTATTGACGTCGCCTTCATCGGCTCCTGCACCAATGGCAGGATCAGCGACCTGCGTGAGGCTGCCAGGGTCGCGCAGGGACGGAAGGTTTCCGGGGGAGTCAAGGCCCTCGTGGTTCCCGGGTCCAGGCTGGTCAGTGAGCAGGCAGAGAGCGAGGGGTTGCACGAGGTGTTCCAGGAGGCCGGCTTCGAATGGCGCAAGGCCGGCTGCTCGATGTGCCTGGCGATGAATCCCGACAAGCTCCAGGGGCGCGAGATCTCTGCCTCATCGAGCAACAGGAATTTCAAGGGGCGCCAGGGCAGTCCCATCGGCCGAACCCTTCTCATGAGCCCCGCGATGGTTGCTGCCGCAGCGATTGCCGGAGAGGTCGTTGATGTACGCGAATTGCTGGGAGGTACAGAAACATGAGTGAATCAATCATCACCGGCGCCTCAGGCCGGGCCGTGCCCGTCAGGGGCGATGACATCGATACCGACCGCATCATTCCGGCTCGTTTCCTGCGCTGCGTATCCTTCGAGGGGCTGGGAGAACACGCCTTTGAGGACGATCGAAAAAACTTTTCCGATGGAACCCACCCTTTTGACCGGGAGGAGTTCCAGGGGGCTTCGATCCTTGTGGTTAACGACAATTTCGGCTGCGGGTCTTCCCGGGAGCATGCTCCGCAGAGCCTCATGAGGTGGGGGATCAAGGGCCTTGTCGGGGTTTCTTTTGCCGAGATCTTCTTTGGCAATTGCGTTGCCAACGGCATTCCCTGTCTCACCCTCGGGGCCGCTGAGGTTGAGGAGATCCAGGGGATGGTTGAGAAGGACCCCGGGAGCCTGCTGGAGCTGGCTGTAGCTGAGCGAACTGTCCGGGTGGGTGAAAAGGAATACCCTGCAGGACTTCCCGATGGTGTTCAGCGTGCGTTCCTCGAAGGCCTCTGGGACTCTACAACCCTCCTGCTCGAGGATGTTGAGGCGATTGCCCGGGTTTCAAAGCGGCTGCTTCCTCTCAGGGAGAGAGCCTGAACTGCCAAGCTCGTTCTTGCCGGGACTCGTAATAAAAGAGTATGCTCCCTGCATCGGTTGGATCGCTCGTTTCTTTCTGAAAAGGCCATGGGTCGGTTTAGGTAAAACAGCGCGATGTTAGACTTCTCTCAATACGCTCTACTGCTGATCATAGCCCTGGGCGGATTTTTCTATGTAAGCCAGATTCTGGCGATCGAGACGACCTCGATCCTGATCATAGCCTCCCTTGCACTCGTACCCGGTGTGCTCGAAACGCAGGACATCTTCAGCGGGTTCGCCAATGAGGCGACCCTGACCATCGCGGCCATGTTTGTTCTCTCGCGGGCACTGATCCGGACCGGGGCGCTTGAGTTTGTCGCGATCCGGATGGGCCATGCCGCGGGGGGAAGCCTGCCCCAGCTTCTGCTCCTTACCGCACTGGTGGTGGTTCCCAGCAGCGCCTTTTTGAACAACACCCCGATCGTGATCATGATGGTGCCGGTCCTGCTGTCCCTGTGCCGGCAGTTTGATATCAAGCCCTCAAAGGTACTCATCCCGCTGAGCTTCTTCTCGATCCTGGGGGGAACCTGTACCCTGATGGGGACGAGCACGAACATCCTGGTGAACAGCCTCTATCGTGACTTCGCAGCGGTGACCCCGGGCTACGAGGATTTCAAGAGTGGCTTCAGCCTCTTTTCCTTTTCACAGATGGGCCTGATCTACCTCGGGATTGGAGTTGTTTTCATCCTGCTCTTTGCAAGGAAGCTCCTTCCTGAACGCGCTTCGCTTTCGGGTATGGCCCACCCCGAACGGAAGGCGGCTTTTGTTACCGAGGTGATCGTTCCAGAGGGGTCGCCCTTGCTGGAGAAGACGGCCGGCGAAGTGTTCAGCGGGACGGACCTCACTCTTCTCGAGCTGGTCCGGGGTGAGGAGATCATCCTTCCCGGGGCTGCCGCCGGGCTCGGCCTGGAAGAAAAAGATGCCCTCATTATCGAGGGGCGCCCGCAGGAGATCGATTCCTTCCTGACGAAATCGCAGGCCGATCTCGGAACCGTGGTCGAGGACGACACACGGGTGCCGATGAAGACCATCGAGATGAAGCTGGCTGAGGCCGTTGTGCTCCCCGATTCTCCCTTCGAGGGAAGGACGGTCAGCGGCCTGCGGCTCAATGCCCATTATGGAGTCAAGGTGATGGCTGTGCAGCGCCACGGCCGCCAGCATCTCTACCACATTCGCCGCATGAGGGTTCATGCGGGCGACGTACTGCTCATCCAGGCCGATGACGCCGGGCTCAATGAGCTTCGTGAGAGTGAGGCGGTGCTGGTGGTGGACGAGGTTGACCAGACGCGTGTGAACAAGCGCAAGGCGCCCCTGGTGATGTTGACCCTGCTTGGAGTGATTGCCGCCGCAGCCTTTACCTCGGGTAACCCGAATGCGCCATCTCTGGCTCACCTGGCGATGATCGGGGTGGCGCTGGTGCTGGTCACCCGTTGTATCCGGGTTGATGAGGCGCTTCGATCCCTGGACACCACGGTCTTGCTCCTGCTGGCAGCGGCGATTCCCCTGGCCGGTGCGATTCACGAGACCGGCCTCGACTCCATCGCTGTTAACGGGATTCTTGCCCTGGTGGGGGGCGAGGGCGTCAATCCAATCATCTACCTCTCAGCTTTTTATCTGCTGACCTCGATTCTGACCACCTTCCTGTCCAACAGTGCGGTGGCGGTGCTGCTTTTTCCAATGGCGATGGACCTGGCTGCGAAGGAGGGGCTCAACCATGAATCCTTCCTCGTTGCGATCTGTTTCGGGGCCAGCGCGAGCTTCGCCTCTCCCCTGGGCTACCAGACGAACCTGATCGTCATGGGGCCGGGAGGGTACAATTTCCGCGACTACCTCAAGATCGGGCTCCCCCTCAATCTCCTGATGTGGGGGGCAGCCACGTATTTCATACCGATTTTCTGGCCCCTGGCAAAAGCGACCACGAACTGAGACCCCTCCCTTGGGTGGGGCAACAGGCTTCTTCTCCCTGGCCTTACTCTGCCGGGGTACAGGCACTGCTGGAGCAGTTACCCAGGGCATCGTCCGCTGTCGGATCGACTCCGCATTCGAGGAATCCCGGCGCCTGGGGCGCTGGTCCTGCACGGAAGAGGTGGTTCAGCAGGCTGACGCCGTCGGTCAGGTTGACGAACCCGTTGTCATCGATGTCGGTAGAGTCCGTGCAGTTAGGTTCGTTACCCTGCTGGAAGAGGTAGAGCAACAGGGCTACTGCATCGGTCAGGTTGACGAACCCGTTGTCATCAACATCTCCGCGCAGGAAGAGATCCCCGGCAGGACCAGGTCCGCCGCCGCCTTCACCCGGGATCTGAATGAGCGTCGGGATGAAGGTCAGGTCACTGCTGGTCAGGGTGGCGTTGTGAACACTGACGGCGATGATGTTGTCACCCTCGACCAGGAGGTCCTTGGCGATGGCAATTTCCACCGGCGTATCAATGACAGGTTCACCCTGGGGGTTGGCTCCGTTAGCCGTAGTGTCGTTGTTGACCTCTCCTTCGGCGATATTGAAGCGCCCGATTTCCTGGCCATTGATATAGGCGACGAATCCATCGTCGATAGCACAGGAGAGGACGAGTGACTCGATCGTGTCGAGCTCCAGCTGGAACACCTTCCTGGTGTAGACAACGACGTAATTACCGCTCATGTCGTCGAGGGTCGTCGCATCATCTCCATCTCCGTAGCCGATTCCGGTAGGTCCGAGTTCCCAGTCGAAATCATCGAAGTCCAGGAGGTTCCAGTCAGGTTCCGGGCCGGGGGCGTTTCCTGCCAGGTAGCTCCATTCGTCTCCGGGGCCGATCAGGATGTCCGCTTCGTCAAAAATGACGAGGGTACATTCCATCGCGACACATTCAGCGCAGGCCGCCGCGGCATCGAGCGCAACAACGCTGTAGACGACCTCGCCACTGATGGGCTCGCTGTCAACATACAGCTCCTGGTCTCCACCGATATCTTCTTCGATCAGCTCTCCGTTACGCCAGACCTGGATCGCGTCGTAGTTCACCGCTCCGTTGGACCAGTTGAGCAGCACATCGCCGGTGATTTCATCCTGGGAGCAGGTCATTGCGCTGGGGCACTCGCCGCCGGTATCGGGATTGGCGACAAGCTCGACTCGCAGGTGAAGATCACTGCTGCTGAAGGTGGTGTTGTGCATCTGGATCGCCAGGATGTTTTCGCCCTCTTCCAGCGCGTCGATATCCAGCAAAGGGATGAGCTCGAGGGTGCCGGTTGATTCGTGGTTGGTTGCTGCCAGGGAGTTGAAAGCGGGGGGGGTGCCTTCGAGGTTACGCCGGGCAATCTCGAGGCCGTTGAGATAGACCACGAAGCCGTCATCGTAATCCATGTTCAAGGCCATGGTGCTGACAGCATCGAGATTTTCGACCTCGAAAGTGTGTCGAAGGTAGACAGAAACGTAGGAATCTTCCATGTCTTCAAGAACGGTTCCAATCAGATTGAGCCGGTCCCCATAACCGAATCCAGAGGGGGCGATCTCCCAGTCACTGTCATCAAAATCTTCGAGGGTCCAGGCGATGGTTGCGAGGCCATCCTCTTCACCAGCGGCCGGCTCGTTCGGGCGGTCAGGCAGACCATCTCCATCCGCATCCAGGTTGAGCGGGAGAAGGTCACCGTCGATAGCTCCACCTTTGAACATGGAGTAGTCGGCTCCATCTGCAACAAGGACAATTGCGCAATTATCCTGGGCAGAAGTAGTCCCGGCGGCAAAAAGAATAAGTATGCAAGCGCAGCAGCGGAAAAATCTCATAGCGTCCCACCTGGAATGTATTTTCATGAAAAGTGACATGTTTCTCACAACCCCCCCCTTATGGAATAACGGTATCCGGCGGATGTTTTCCAGACCGGCCTTTCGTTGAATCCCAGAAAATAGTGTTACTTAAAAAACCCACACAACCTGTTTTTCCCCGGCCAGCCGGATTGTTGTAAACAACAACTCGTCTTAAAGCGCAGAAGGGCAGGTGAAAATAGACACCCTGAAACCGGCAAAGGTGAATCTTTCGACCTGCGTAGGAAACTCAGAAAAACTGACCAAGATCCAGTTTAAGGGCTGTCTACAGGCTTCGCAAGATATGTGATTGAAGCAGAAAAAAGATCTTTTGAAGAGATTGGCCGGTACAAGCTGCTCTACATAAACACCTTTTCTGCAGCATTTACCGGCGGTGGGGGCAACCTGTCGGTCTTATGGATTGCTGCGTTTGTCGGCCGGCTTTCCGGGCGCTTCAAGAGGTTGCCGGGCTTCATTAGCGGGAGCCTGGTTTGCAGCCTTTTGTTTCATAGCCACATAGATCAGGGTGATTCCGGCAGCCAGCAGGACCAGGCCGGCAAGCAGGACTGCCGGAGATGTTTTTCCAGAGCGTCTCCCAGGCCCTGGAGCAGGTCTTGTTGTTCGGTGGGCAGCCATTATTTCCCCAGGTTAGAAGTTAATAAACAGGCGGGCGCATTGTATGTGCTGGTGTTCGGGATGGTACTGGAAGTTGTTCTGGTTTTTCAAAGCAACGCAGCCCTTTAGAGGTTATCGAATATACCCGGTCCACCCTATTCGCCCCCAAAGACTAAAAAAAACCTACCGAAAGCTCAAAATCTCACAGGAAACTTGCCTGTTCAGAGGTTTTTTGAGGGCCCTAAGTCATTTAAATTAAATAAGTTAAAGTTACGTTAGGCTAAATTTCGGGGATGGAGCCCACTGCAAAGCCCTGCAGGCTGTAAAATCGTTGATGTGTTTGAGCAAGGCGATTCTCAAGAGCCTTGCGGTTTGATGGTCCCGGCCACCCAAGTGCCGGTACCCACCTTTCTCAAGGTTGTCTCCAGGGCAATGTGGACATGAAGAGAATAGAAACCAGCCAGAATGCATCTCTGGAACCGGGAACTTTTCCCTGTTTCCTGGAGACAATGTATTTAACAGGGTATCGCTGCATACTTGTGCTGATGGCCACTCTGCTCCTGCTGGCTTCCCGGGTTGAGGCGCAGGTTGGCCCCCAGGGAGGTGGAGCCTCCTTCTTTGTCGGTTCGCAGCAGAGAGGCGCCGGTGGCGCTCCGCTGGTTGTCAGGGGCTTTCCCAATGAGAGGGTAGAGGTTTTCTTTTATTACAATTCACCTGAGGATGGGATACCCGGGGCAGAGCAGAACGACCAGCTCCAGGGTTTCTCGATGGTCTTCTGCTACGATTGCCGTCTCAATTGCATCGAGGAGTCCTTCAGGATTCCCCCCGAGGCCATCACCTCTGTTGTGGAGGCCGATTTCGTTGAGTTCCAGTGTGACAACGATCCTGACGATGGGGATGGTTGCGAAATGCTGCTGGCCCTGCTGGTTGACAGCTTACCCCCGTTCAGGGGCGAGACCCTGCCTCCAACCACAGAGCCCCTGATGGTAGGCAGTGTTCAGTTCGAGGTCGACTCGGCCGTCAACTGTGGAGACGAGCTCGCGATCGAATTCTGCGATGGCGCCAATATCAGGGGCCGGGTTCCCCTGAAGAATGTCTACGCTGCGGCAAACCAGTCCCTTACTGCCAGGACGGTCGACACCCAGGTCCTGATCGAATCGGTTACCTTGTTCCAGAGGGGTGATTGCAATTCCGACAACAAGGTTAATATCAGCGACCCGATCTCGGTCATCATGGCAACCATCCTGGTGGAGGAATTCGACTTCGTGCCGGCCTGCGATGATGCCTGCGATGGCAATGACGATGGGGTGCTGGACCTGGGCGATGCCGTCTACCTGCTGCGCTGGATGTTCCGTGGAGGGCTTATACCTCCCGCTCCAGGGCCCTTTATCTTCGGCATGGATCCCACCGAAGACGATCTCACCTGCTCAATGCCCTGCGAATAAGACGGGGCGCTGTTAATCTCCTGAAGAGATTTTCACACGGTAGGCCCCGGTCGCTGCGTAATTGTTGCGGAAGGGTACCACTCCGAGGTAGAGCTTGCCGCTGCCCGGCGCTTTTGCCTTGTAGTTGGCTCCGATGAAGAAGGGGGCGCCGTTTTTCCCGATCTTGCCGACCAGGGAGAGCTGGGGGAAGTTCTTGTAGGAGCTGCCGGAGTACCGGGTCGTGCCGCCAGGGCCGCTGTTGAGGTTGTAGTTTGAGACGAACAGGCTCCCCGATGCCCGGATCTTCAGGTTGATTCCCCTGCTAATGAAGAGATTCGTATTGGACCAGTTTGAAGGAACCACCTGCCGGCCTGCGATCTGAACGGTCGTATCTGTAATCCCGGCAAAACGGAAATCGACCCCCATGATATCGGCCACCTTGATATTGAGGGTTCCATAGCGGCTTTTGATGCTGAAGTTCCCGGCCTGGACTGTCCCGCGAATTTTGAAGCGGCTTGAGATGATCTCGTCGGAACCTGCCACAAGGGCCGGGAATTCACTGCCGTGCTTGTTGTTCTCTTTTGCCCTGGACCTGATTTCGCCAAGAAGCAGGGTGACCCGGTTGCGGAGCTCTTCATCCTCTGAACGGGTTAATTTGATCAGGTAGGGAAGAGTGGGTTCGCCGATCTTGCGCAAGGCATCCATGGCGACCTCTCTCTCGTCGAAATCCTCTCCTCTCAGCCGCTCGATCAGCAGCTCGACCTCTTCGTTTTTTTTGTTTTCCCTCCGTGGGGCGAGTCGCAGGCGGATCAGGTCGGCGGCTGGAACCGTCAGGATGCCGTAACTTGTTTTTACCTGGAGTGAATCGAACCCCGGCTGTCCGGCAATACGGCTGCCATCCCTGAGAAAAAAGATGGGCTGAGATTCCTTATTCGGACCAGCGGCCGTGGCTGGCTTTGTACCGGTTTTTTCCTGTGCAGGCAGGTTCAGGGCTGCTGCGAATACCAGCAGGGCAAAGAGGAATGAGGAAAAAAAGCGGCAGCTAGCCATAGATCGTTCCTGCGGGTCGGGTTCTTCTGCTGAAGCCTGGGAAACATAGAAGTGGTTCAAAAACCAAAGCTTATGAGGGTATCGTATAACACTTCGGAACGACTCACCAATGCCCATTGGGGCTATTGTGCCGATAATGGAGCAGTACGGAGTGGTTTATGGCAGGAGTCCCGCGAGCCCCCATGCTATAAGAAGAGGTTTGGGTTCTGGCCCTTTGCTTGACCAAGGGTAAATCCAGACCTTAAAATCAATCGACCCGGGTGAATCGCGGCCTTGAGGGCTGCGGATTCCATTCGGTGACCCTCTTCAGTACGTAATCCTGAGAAAGAGTAACTGTCCATGAGAAATGTACTTACCCTCGCCCTGGCCTCCCTCTTCCTTTCCGTCTCTTCCATCGGATCTGCCGATCCGATCAAGGATTCACTCGATAAGGGAGTGAAGTTCCTGGCAGCCAACCAGAACCCTGATGGGGGCTATGGTCCCTTTGGTGCCGATTCGCGCATCAAGAACGAGTCTGACGTGGGGATCACAGCTTTTATCGTCTACACCATGGCCATCCATCCGCGCAATTACCAGGTGGTCGACGGCCCCTTTATCTCAAATGCCGTCAGCTATCTTCTCAAGCATCAGCAGGCCGATGGCGGTTTCTATCATCCCAAGGATCCGGTTCTTAAAAATTACCGCACCTCCGTGGCTCTCATGGCCCTGGTCAAGTTGAACAGGGTTGCCTATTCCGAGCAGATCAGGCGGGCACGCGCCTTCATCGTTTCCCAGCAGAGAAGTGAAAACACCAACTACGCCAAGGCTGAGCATCTGAGCTTTGGCTCGGTCGGTCACAGCGGCTCGTTGCGGGGCGATCTTTCCAACGCTGCTTTCGCCGCTGAGGCCATGCGTGAGGCCGGCTTTTCCGCCAGTGAGCCTTTCTGGAAAAAGCTGCAGACCTTCGTGTCCCGTTGCCAGAACAATGCAGAGGTGGATCCCCTCCTGAAGAAAACCGGGATCGGCACCACGAAAGACTGGGGCTTCCGTTACGCTCCCAACGATACCCGGGGGCCCAGTGAATCTCTCGATGATGGCAGCATCGCATATTCGTCCTACGGGAGCATGAGCTACCAGGGTCTCAAGAGCCTGCTCTATGCCAATGTCGATAAGAATGATCCGAGGGTGAAGGGAGCCTTCAAGTGGATCTCCGACAACTTCTCCATCACGGAGAATCCGGGCATGAGCTCGCCGGGCAATCCCAAGGCCGGCCAGCAGGGCCTTTTTTATTACTATCACACCATGGCCAAGACACTCTCAGTCTACGGGGAGCCGGTCCTGGTTGACTCCAAGGGAGTGAAGCACAACTGGGCGGAGGAGCTCTCCGGTCACCTGGTGAAACTTCAGAATAAAGATGGGCACTGGGTCAACAAGAGTGGTCGGTGGTGGGAAAATCTTCCAACCCTTGATACCGCCTATGCCATGATCGCCCTCTCGATCTGCCGGGGAGACCTTGCCAGGCAGGCTGCTGCCGGTGGTGCAACTGAGAAATAAGACAAGGGTCTGAACGATGGAAATCGCTCCTTTCAGGGGCTTGAGGTTTGACCTCGAGAAGATCAAGGCAGAGGGAGGGGCTGCCCTCCCGGTTGTTACTGCTCCTCCCTACGATGTTCTTTCACCGCAGGCTCACCAGGAGCTCCTCGATGCCTCCCCCTGCAATATAGTCCGGCTGACGCTCGGGGATGAGCCGGGCGAGATCCCCTCCTATGAGGGCCGGGCCAGGTTGCTGGAAGACTGGATCGAATCCGGAGTTCTCGCAGAGGAAGACACCTCCGTCTATTACGTCTGCACGGTTGATTATGTCATCCCCGGAACCGAGACCCGTGCCCGCATGGTTTCTCTTGTCGGGCTGGGAAGGCTGCATGAATTTGATGAAGGGATCGTTCATCCGCATGAGCAGACCTTCCCGAAGGTGGTGGCCGACCGCCAGAGCCTCCTGGAGGCGACGCGCTGCAACCTCGAGAGCATCCTGCTTCTCTACAATGACCCCGCCGGAGAGATCGATTCCCTCTTGGAGGAGGCTGCTGCAGGAGAACCTCTCATCGAGGTCGAGGCTGCCCCGGGAGAGGTCCATCGGCTGTATCCTGTAGGGGAGCCGGCCGCGGTTCTGCGCCTTACGGAGCTCATGGGCGGGCAGAGCCCGATCATTGCCGATGGCCACCATCGCTACACCACCGGCCTTCTCTACAGGAAGGCCCTGGCTGAATCCGGCCGGGAGGTTCCCGGCTCCGACTGGCAGATGATGACCTTTGCCAACCTCATGAGCGAGGGTGTATCGATCCTCGCCACTCATCGCCTTCTCAAGCTGAGCGAGGGCAGCTCTGCCTCAGAGGCCCTGGAGTTGCTTGATGGCAGGCTCCAACAGGCCGGCGAGGATGACTGGGAGATCAGGGTAGAAACAGCCTCCGAGGCCCGGAACTACCGGTTCGGAGAAGAGGCCCTGGCCGGGAAGGAAGGGGCCTCGGCGACGAGCTATGGGATGGTGCAGGACGAGATCATTGGATCCTGGCTCGCTCCCTTTACCGGTGCCGAGCCCGAGGTGTTCTTTTACAAGGAGGGCACCGGGGAGGACGAGGCACTGCAGGAGGGGACGGGGGACCTGCTCTTCCGCATGCGCCCGGTCGGTCGTGGCGAGTTCCAGGAGGTCATCGACGGAGCCGAGGTGTTCCCTCACAAGACCACCTATTTCTACCCCAAGCTCTGGAGTGGACTGGTGCTCTGGCGCCTGGCCGGCCTTGAGGCTCCTGCTGGAGACTGCCCGCTGAGCCTGGTCAGTCGGGTTTGCGGGAGGCCAGCCAGCTCTTCCATTCATCGATCTCTTGCGCTCTGTCTTTGCGGTCGGCAGATGACCAGAAGGCGGGCCTGAGGATCGTCGGCTTGGAAGCTATTTTTGCAAGGGCGGCTGCCGCTGCTGCACGGACGTGGGGGTGGGGGTCTTCGAGTGAGCCGACCAGGAGAGGAACCCAGTCGTTCCCGGTTGTACGGTGGGATTGGAGGTTCGCCACGATTCTCGATCTCAATTCGGGGCAGGCTCCTGCGTCTGCAATGACCCCTTTGAGCCGGGCCACCGCCTCCCTGGTTTTTTGGGGCTCCAGGAACGGGGCCTGCGGGTTGGTGGTAAGAAGTTTAAGAAAAGCGAGGTAGGCCGCCTCACGGATGGCAGGCGATTTCTCCTCAAAGAGGCCGGTAACAGCGGCAAGGGTGCTCCTGACATGAAGGCCCCTGGTTTTTCCAAGCTCTTCAATCGCCCAGAGTGCGCTGAGGCGCCTGGAAGGGCGGCTGTCAGTGGCCAGCTTGTAGAGCTCCCTGGCCGGCTCAAGCTCCAGGATTTTTTTCCGCCAGCGGTCTTCAAGGCCAATGATTTCAGTGTTTTCCACGCTGTGGATTCTCCTGATGCGCTTGCCCAGGGCCATTTCGGACGGCTGTGTTTCCGTCAGGAGGAAATACACGAGAGCCCAGGAGAGGGCATAGTTTCTTTCCCGGGTATTCTCGTTATGAAAATCTTTCCAGTCACTTTTCAGCAGTTCAGG
Source organism: uncultured Planctomycetia bacterium (assembly GCA_964615885.1). Classification (GTDB taxonomy): domain Bacteria; phylum Planctomycetota; class UBA8108; order UBA8108; family UBA8108; genus UBA8108. The sequence continues at coordinate 15,838 of CAZTRG010000244.1, forward strand.
AAGCAGGCTCCTGTCCGGGTTCGCTGTGATTTCCCGCCTTGCTATACGAAGCAGGATCGGGTTCAGAAGGGGAAACTCGGCCCGCTCTTCAGCGATGATCCCTACCTCCAGGTTTCCGGCCAGCCCCTCGTTCAACCAGCAACGCGAGGAAATACCAGCCAGCTCGCTGACAAGGAAATGATGAGAGATCTCGTGCAGCAGCACCTGGTCCAGGTCGGAGGAGTGGTTGGTGGTCGTTGCCCGGGTATCAATATGGATAGCCTGCAGAAAGGGGATGTAGTAGCCGAGCAGGTCTGGAGCGTAGGAGTAATCCAGCAGGTCTTCGGATTGACCGTTCAGGAAGATCCTCGTGGTCCAGGGAAAGGGCCTGGGGATCTCGAAAAGTTCTGCGAGAGAGGAGTAGATGTTCTCGATCCGGGCTCCTGTCTTCTCCAGGAAGGCCGGTCCATCGTTGGAGTAGGCAACGAACCCGTCGCCGCTGAGGCTGTTCTTGTAGGCCAGCCGGCAGCTGCAGCAAAGGCTGCAGGCCAGGACGATGGCCGTGAGCTTCAGGAGGGTCTCAGGCCGGGGGAGTGCTGGAATACTGCCTGGTGTTTTCATTCGGGATCAATAAATGCTGGTAGTGGTCTTGAGTGAGAGTCGCAGCTGCCTGGGGTCTTCACAGCCGGCAATCGGGGTGGAGACCCTGACCCTCGCAATACGTTCAGCGGAGCCGGAATTTTTCGGCAAGAGAAAGAATTCGCAACGGACTTCATAAACCGGGTGCCTGGAGGGGGAAGGCGAAAGGAAAAATCTCATCGACTCATTCCTGGCGATCCGCCTGTAGTCGTCGACGGTGAGTTTCTTTGAAAGCTGGATTGAAGCGACAACCGCATCCTTCTGAACCCAGGACGCCTGCAGGGGGTAGGACGGGATTGCCCGGCAGCCGCCAAGGCAGCACAGGGTCGCTGAAAGGAGAAAGAGGGCGCAGAGCCGGGAGGGAGCTCGCATGATGACCTCGCTTACTGGAAGGCCCATTCAGCCAGGCTGCGGGTGAGCGTCTGGTTGCTTTCGCAGGTCTGAGCCGGGCCGTTTATTAAAGACTGGCTGCCGCCGGGCGGCTGCCCTGTATCGATTGTACCAGCCAGGGGGCAGAAACCTGCGGCGTCTTCCTGCAGGACCTGGATGCTAGGTTTCTGTATGGGTTTCGACAGGTGCAGGTATGGAAAGGGCAGGGGCTGCCGGGCCTCAACTGCTGACCAGCATGCCTTCTCGCAGGGTGTCTGCGGTTTGCTGGTCTTTCAGCTGGGCCACAAGAGAAAGGGCAAAGTCCAGCGAGGTTCCAGGGCCCCGGCTGGTGGTCAGGTTGCCGTCCACGACAACTCGCTCCTGGCTGCATTCTGCCCCCTCGAGCCCGTCTTCAAATCCCGGGTAGCAGGTGGCCTGGCGGCCTTGCAGGACCCCGGCGCTGCCCAGCACAATCGGAGCTGCGCAGATGGCTGCAAGTTTTCCACCGGCGGAATGGACCGAGCGAACCAGCTCGAGAACCTGTGGATGGTCTCTCAGGTTCGTGGCCCCGGGCAGGCCTCCCGGCAGGACAAGGGCGTCCCAGTCCCGGCCCATGCCCTCTTCAAGTGACAGGTCTGTTTCTACCTGCAGGCCGTGTGCCCCGCAGATTTTCTCTCCTCCGACTCCGAGGATGGTGACCTCGAGCTCGGCTCTGCGCAGAACATCGATAACGGTGATGGCCTCGATCTCCTCGAAGCCAGTGGCAAGCAATACACAGATTCCAGACATGATCCAGGCTCCAATATTCGGTCTTTTAGGGGGCGAACTCCTGTTTTACAGAAACTCCTGCGATGCTTCCACAGCGGGGTTCGGAAAGCGGGTGATTTCAGCCGAGGTATCCCTCGATGAGCTCGATGGTTGAATTCTCGACCAGCTCAAGAATTTCGTTTTCGGTATCGAGAGCTTTTTCAGCCGCCTCAAGTTGTTCCGGGCTTGACCTGGTTGCCGGCTTGGGGGGCATCAGGTAGGAGCAGCAGTCATCGTGGGGTTCGATGGAGGTCTCGAAGCTGCCGAGCTGCTGGGCGTCCCGGATGATTTCCGCTTTGTGCATGCCGACCAGCGGCCTGAGAATCGGCAGCGTGGCTACCTGGTTGATGGTGTGCAGATTTTCAAGGGTCTGGCTGGCGACCTGTCCGAGGCTGTCACCTGTGACCAGGGCGTGGGCCCCTTCTTTACGGGCAATGGCTTCGGCCGCTCTGACCATGTAGCGCCGGTAGAGGATGACCCTGAGCCTGGCCGGGCATTCGGTGATGATGCGGTTCTGTGTCGGCGCGAAGGGGACCATGTAGAGCCGGACCCGATGCCCCGGTGGAATGATCTGCTCAGCGAGGTCGCGAACCTTTTCCTGGCTTGCCAGGGTGGTGTGCGGATGGCTGTGGAAGTGAATGAACACCGCGTCGGCGCCTCTCTTCATGATCCGGGCTGTCGATACTGGAGAGTCGATTCCGCCGGAGAGCAGGCAGGCGACCTTTCCGGTTGTCCCGGTGGGGAGGCCTCCTTGCCCCCGGACCCTGTCGAGAGCGAGAAAGCAGTCGTTGTTGACGAAGAAGAGGTACAAGGGAAGCTGGGGTTTTTTCAGCCGGACCTTCCAGCCCGTTTTCTCCTGGACGTATTTGCCGATGATTTCGTTGGCCTCGGTGGAGGTGAAGGGGAGCTCCTTGTTGGCGCGCCTTGAAACAATCGCGAAATGATCCGGTTCTTCGCCTCTTTCAAGCAGGGGTTCAAGCACCGTATCCATAGCCTTCTTGACGCTGTCGAGATCTGCAGATGTGGAGAGGCAGGGTGAAAAGAGGGCGATCCCGGGTATCCGGGCCAGCCGGCTGCAGACCCGTTCAAGGGAGGTTTCCTGGCCGAGGCGGAGCAGGAAGCGCCCGAAGCGGGGCTTCAGATGCGAGCCCCCGAGATCCTTGAGGGCGGAGCGGATGTTCTTCTGCAGGCGATTCTCGAAATACCTGCGATTACCGCCCTTGAGGGCAATCTCGTCGTAGTTGATCAGCAGGTGCCTTGCATCCTGCAATGCAGGGGGCGTTTTACTTTGGTTTTTTTCGCTGAGAGACACTTTAGCTATCGAATCAGGCGGTTCTGGAGGGTCTTCCGGCAGCCGGGGAAGAGGAAGCCGGTAGGTTTGCTGTGGATAAAAGATACGTTTTGGGTTTTCCTTCTTGGCCATGAGTGAAACACCCGAAGGCGTCTCCCCCGATGGGGCCCGCGAACATTCTAACCCGCCGTCCTATTCAGTTCCTACGCTGGAACTGCAAGGAGAGAAAACTCTCAAAGCGCATCCCTGGATCTTCCGGCGCATGTTCAAGTTCTTTCCCCAGGGTCTCCGCGATGGCGACGAGGTGGTGGTTCTTGCCTCCGATGGAGAGCCCGTTGGCAGGGGCTTCTACCATGGCAGGTCCCAGATTGCCGTGCGGATCATGACGACGGATGCACAGCGTGAGCTCGATGCCGATTTCCTTCGGGAGAGGCTGGAGGCTGCTCGTGCCCTGCGCGTTGAGACCCTTCGCATCGAGAGGACGACTGATTCCTGGCGGCTTGCGCATGGCGAGGGAGATGGGCTGGGAGGCCTGGTGATCGACAAGTTCAATGACCTGCTCGTCATCCAGCCCTACAGCTATGCCTTCCATCGCCGCAAGGAAGAGCTCGGGGCCATCCTCGAGGAGATGTTTCCGGGACATCGGCAGGTAACCAAGCCGCCCAGTGTTGCTGCCCGCCGGGAGGGGATACCGGAGTACCAGCCTCCAGCGGCCGGCCAGGAGATGGAGGCCGAGATTGTCGAGAACAAGATGAGGCTGCTGGTGGACCCCTCGGGGCATAAGACGGGTTTCTTCCTCGACCAGCGTGAGAACAGGGAGCGCCTGGTTACCATGGTGCGGGGCCGGAAGGTTCTTGATGGGTGCTGCTATACAGGGGCCATGTCCATAGCCGCTCGCACGCTCGGCAAGGCCGGCAAGGTGGTAGGGGTGGATCTCGATGAGGAAGCCCTCGCCATGGCGAAGCGCAATGAGAAGCTCAACCGGGCCCAGATCGACTGGGTTCATGAGGATATCTTTCACTACCTGAAACGGCAGCGGCATGCCGTTGAGCCCTTCGAGGTGATCATCATCGATCCACCAAAATGGGCAAGGGAGCGGGACCGTTTCGAGGAGGCTGAACGGCGCTATCTCGATGTCAACAAGCTGGCGATGCAGGCCATCGCTCCCGGGGGCATCCTCCTGACCTGTTCCTGCTCAGGGCTGGTTTCCCAGGAGCACTTCCTGAGGATTCTTCAGCACGCAGCAGAACTTTCCGGAAGGGACTTTCGGATTTTTCACAAGGCGGGAGCTGCCTCCGACCACCCGGTTTCCACCCACTGCCCTGAATCGAGCTATCTGAAGGCTGTTTTCGGAAGGGTCTTTTAGTCGTTGCACTCAGTGTCAGCCAGGGCGCCAAAAAGTGTCAGAAAATCTGGCACTTGGCAGGGAGCTCTTTTTCCTGGCCGGTTTTTCTGTCCGAAAAATAAAGACTTAGGACAAATTCAGGCTCTTTTTCGGTGTGGTATGGCAATTGCTTTAAATAGGGCAGAGACCCAAAACCCAACACCCTACGATACTCCTTAACCGGAGCCCGCCATACAAAGGGCCGTGCGGTGGGGACTGCCAAAGTCCTCTCCTCGCGGCCCTCCTCACATCCGGGGCAAATTTGCAGGGGCCCGGGTTCAGGCAGGGGACAGCAGGTCTTCCCACCCCCAGGCGAATCCGGAGGCAGCGACCTGCAGCGTGAAGTTGTCGGTGCCGTGAGGCGAGCCGGCCTCGGCAAGTGTGGCAAGCACGGCCAGGGCCGCTGCCGGCAGGAGGCTGCCGGCAATGGAGGGAGGCAGGAGGGGGGTGAGGCCTGCACATTGAAGAATAACAGCTGTCAAAAAGGAGGCCGCAAAGACAGCCAGGCTCCCCTCGATTGAGCGATGAGATTCGGGGCACCCGGGCAGATTCCAGGTCCGGTAGCGGTGTTTACCCAGGCGAGTCCCGATGGGCTCGGCAACCGCATCAGCGATTCCGCAGATTGCGAAACCGAAGACAGCGAAATCTCCGAACAGCGAGATGGCCAGTATTCCGCCGGCGGCGGTGGCGAGAAAGGGGATCAGCACATGGAGGGATCTGCGCGGGTGGTCAGATTCCCGGGCTATGGCTTCGTAGAGAGGGTTACCCTCACCGCCCCACAGGCAATAGCCGATATAGATTGCCGCCAGGCAGCCAAGCAGGTTAACCCCCGGGGGCCCGTAGCCTGCGTGTACACCGGTGGCGAGAAAGAAGATTGAAAAATGGAAGAGCTTGCGGGTGTCTCCGGTTCTGAGACCCCGGTGCCGCTTGAGCCAGCCGGCGATTCCTCCGGAGACCAGGATCCCTGTCGCCAGGACGGGTGCCAGCCAGGCGATGACATCGAGGCCGGGCAGCTCCGGCTTCCACAATTCGATATTCATTGCAGGTCTCCTTCCACTGGAAACCGGCTTGCTGGCTGCGGTCTCTCAGTCGCGCCGTTCCTTGCGACGGAGCTTGGCGTTCAGCAGGCGCTTTCTCAGCCTGGTGGTCCTGGGGGTGATCTCCAGCAGTTCGTCTTCTTCGATATATTCCAGGGCCTCTTCGATCGACATCAGCCGCGGCGGGCTCAGGAGGATATTCTTGTCACTGCCGGATGCCCTTACGTTAGTCAGCTTCTTTTCCCGGCAGAGATTGACCGTGATGTCATCGTCCTTGCAGTGCTCACCGACGATCATCCCTTCGTAGACGGGGTCTCCGGGAGAAACAAACATCGGGCCACGGTCTTTCAGGTTGAAGAGGGCATAGGGGATGGCCTGGCCTCTTTCGCTGCAGACCATGACTCCCGCTGCGCGTCCCGGTATGGAGCCCTTGTGCCCTTCGTAGCCATCGAAGTTGTGGCAGATGATCGCCTCCCCGGCAGTGAGGCTCATCAGGCGGGAGCCCATCCCGATCAGTCCACGTGCAGGAATCCTGAACTGTATGAGGATCCTGGCGCCCTGGGGTTCATACCGGATCATCTCTCCGCGCCTTGAGCCGGCCAGCTCGATGACCTTCCCGGCGCTTTCCTCCGGAGTCTGGACATGGAGCAGCTCGATAGGCTCTTTTCGTTTGCCGTCCTCCTCGATGAAGATCGGACGGGGCTTGCCCACCTGGAACTCATAGTCTTCTCTTCTCATGTTCTCGATGAGAATCCCGAGGTGGAGGGTTCCTCTTCCGGAAACCTCGAAGGAGCCGGCCTCCGGCAGGTCTTCCACCCGCAGGGCGACGTTCGACTCGAGCTCTTTATAGAGCCGCTGGCGAAGCTGGCGCGAGGTGACGAACTTCCCATCCTGCCCGGCAAAGGGGCTGTCGTTAACCTGGAACACCATCGAGATGGTGGGCAGGTCGATGTCGATCAGCGGCAGGGGATCCGGGTGCTCCGGATCGGTAAGTGTGTCGCCTATCTCGACATTGCCGATGCCTGTTACTGCGCAGATGTCGCCGGCTGTTACTTTCTCAACAGGAGCCCTTCCCAGCTTGTCGAAGATGAAGAGCTCGGTGACGGTCTCCTCTCTTGGCTCCTCGCGGCCGCAGAGCTGGATCAGGTCTCCCACCTTGATCGACCCCTTGGTTACCCGGCCGATGCCGATACGTCCGACGTAGTCGTTGTAGTCGATGGTGGTGATCTGGAGCTGGAGGGGAGAGTCCTGTTCGACATGGGGTGGCGGGATCTGGTCGAGCATCATTTCCAGCAAGGGAGTGACGTCGTCGTTTCCATCTTCGGGGTCGAGCCGCGCATAACCTCCCGTGGCAGATGCGTAGACGATGGGAAAATCGAGAACATCGTTCCCCTCGAAGTCATCAACTGTATCGAGGCCAAGCTCTTCGGTCAGCTCGAGGAAGAGCTCGCCGATTTCGTCAACCACCTCTTCCAGGCGCCGGTCGGGCCGGTCGATCTTGTTGATGACTACCAGTGGCCGCAGGCGATGGCCGAAGGCTTTCTTGAGGACGAAGCGGGTCTGGGGCATGGGGCCCTCGGCTGCATCCACCAGGAGGAGCACGCCGTCGGCCATCTGCAGGACGCGCTCGACCTCGCCGCCGAAATCTGCGTGGCCCGGAGTGTCGATGAGGTTGATCTTGACGCCCTTGTAGGGCATGGAGATGTTCTTGGCCAGGATCGTGATTCCCCGCTCCCGCTCGAGATCGTTGGAATCGAGGATGCATTCGCCAAGATCCTGGTGAGAGGGGATGGAGTCTGTAGCCTTGAGGAGCTTATCGACCAGGGTTGTTTTGCCGTGGTCAACGTGGGCGATCACCGCGATATTGCGGATAGCTTCGATAGGTTTGATTTTCGTGGTTTCGGTCATATTGCCTTGCTGACAGGGTGGTTCTACCCCCTGTCAACGGGGGGTGAAAACCCGGTATTATATCGACACATTGCCCCGTGGCAAATGAACGTCATCAGGGTCTTTTTTTAATCGAGGGGAGTTTATCCATTGGATCGGACCCAGATCGTCGGGATTCTCAATTTCATGGCCGATTTATTCGATCTTGAGTCCGATAATCCTTTCCGTTCGCGTTCTTACAGGAGTGGGGCCAGGGCCCTGGAGGCTTTGACCGGTGACCTCAAAGAGCTGGTGGACTCAGGGGAGCTGACAGGCGTCAAGGGAATCGGTGAGTCGATTGCAGCTGTTATTGCCGACCTGCTGGAGACCGGGACCACCGCACGCCGTGAGGAGCTGCTGGAGGCGATTCCCCAGGGCGTCCGGGAGATGCTGTCCATCCCGGGATTGGGACCGAAGAAGATCCGCTCCATCTGGAAGGAGATGGGGATCGAGGACATCGACTCCCTGGCGCAGGCCTGCAGGGAAGGGAAGCTTGCCGCTTTCAAAGGCTTCGCTGCGAAGTCAGAAGCGAAGATTCTCGAGGGCATCGATTACCTGCAGTCTGTGGCCGGTATTTTTCTGAGGGTGGAATGCGAAAAGACAGCGGCGGAGCTGCTGAGCTACCTTGGTGCCTGCAAGGCGGTTGAGAGGGTGGAGCTGGCCGGAAGCTGGCGGCGCGCGAAGGAGGTTATGAAGGACCTTGACCTGGTCATCTCCAGCTCGGATCCGCCGGCTGTGGTGGAACACATCTGCTCATGGTCCGGGCTGGATACGGTTGTTGCCCGGGGAGAGTCCAAGACCAGTATCCGGTGTTCGAATGGACTCGGTGTGGATTTCAGGATCGTGGAAGCTGCACAGTTTCCTTTTGCCCTCTGTCACTTCACGGGCTCAAAGGAACACAATACCGCCTTGCGCGGACTGGCCAAAAAGCTTGGCCTGAAGCTGAACGAGTACGGGCTGTTTCGTGGGGAGGAGCTCATCGAGTGTGCGGGGGAAGAGGAGATCCACCGCGCCCTGGGGCTCGAGTATATTCCGGCGGAGCTGAGAGAAAATTTCGGTGAGGTGGAGCTGGCGGCCGAATCCGCTCTGCCGGAGCTGGTTGAAGAATCTGATATCAAGGGACTGCTCCACCTGCACACCAGCAAGCAGGATGGCGGCAGTGATGGAAAGGCAGGGATCGAGGAGATGGCGCAGGCCGCGCTTGCCAGGGGGCTCACCTACATGGGGGTTACCGATCACAGCCAGACGGCCTCCTACGCAGGAGGCCTGACCGTGGAGGGGGTGCTGGCCCAGCACCGGAAGATCGACAGCCTCAACTCTTCGCTGAAGGATTTTCGAATATTCAAGGGGATCGAGTCTGACATTCTTCCCGATGGCTCCCTCGACTACGATGACGAGGTGCTGAAAGATTTTGACTTCGTGATTGCCTCCCTTCATTCGGCCTTCAGCCAGCCCATCGACCAGATGACCGACAGGGTGCTGAGAGCTATCGACAATCCCCACACCACCATGCTCGGTCACATCACGACCAGGTTGTTGTTGAGGCGGGAGGGGGTTGCTATCGATCTCGAGAAGATTCTCAGCGCTGCTGCAGACGCAGGAGTTGTTGTTGAGATCAACGCGAATCCCAGGCGCCTCGATCTTGACTGGCGGCACGGGCCGCGCGCCCGGGACCTCGGCCTGCTCACCAGCATCAACCCCGATGCGCACAGTATCGAGGGGATCGACGATATTCGTTTCGGGGTTGGGATCGCCAGGAAGGCCGGCTTCGAGGCCGCCCGGGTGGTGAACACCCTGGAGGCGGATGCCTTTGCTGAGTTCATCGGCCGGCGCAAGGGTTGAGCGGCCGGGGTGGAGAATCGATTTTCCCTTTTAGCTGAAGCTGCCGTATTCTTGAGGTGTCGGGCCCTGTCTTTTACAGCCCGTTCTTCCTGAGACGGTTTACCGCTAGTGGGGATGTATGCCTTCCTGTTTGACTCTGCTTTTACGAGCATGGCTTGTTGGTGCCTGCAGTGTTCCGCTCGCAATGATTGGCGCAGCTGAGCCGACCGGGAGCTTTCGGGAAATTTCAGGAAGACTTGAGGCGCAGGGCAGGACCGTTGTCGTCGTCGAGCTGGCTGACCCCTCCTTGAAGGAGGACTCCCTCCGGGTTCGTTGCCGCAAGTTCGAACGCAGCCAGGAGCTTCTGCTGAAGACTGTTCTTGGCGGGGATTGCCGCCTGCGCTACCGGTACAGGTACTCACCGGTGGTCGTCCTTGAGCTCTCCCACCCCTCGGCGCTTTTGCGGCTCAAGAAGGCAGCAGGGGTCAGGAAGGTTGAGCTCGACCTGGAGGGCCGGGGCGGGCTCCTTCAGAGCCTGCAGATGACGAGAGCCAATTCGGTTCATCGCGCCGGGATCGAGGGGGACGGAACGGTTGCTGCGGTACTGGATACCGGCATCGATGAGGACAATGACAACTTCGAGGGCGCGATCATCCATCAATACCATTTTAACGGGTCGGGCTCCCGGGTAGGGGAGGGGGCTGTTGATGGAAACGGCCACGGCTCTCACGTCGCGGGGATCCTGGCCTCAAGAGGAGTGAGTGCTCCCGGCGGTATGGCCCCGGCTGCCAGCCTGGTTGTCATCAAGGTGCTTGATGATTCCAACCGGGGCTTCGCATCGGACTGGGCCATGGGGGTCGAGCATGTCATCGCGCTGCACGATGCAGACAACGGCATCAGGGTCGATGTGATCAATATGAGCCTGGAGACAGACAGCCAGTATGCCGGTCACTGCGATGGGGTGAGCCGGGCCTTCTCCAGTGCCTGCGAGGCGGCGCGCTCCCGCGGCATTTCCGTTCTGACCTGCGGCGGCAATAACGGCAGCACGACCCGGCTGACCCTGCCGGGTTGCTTCGCAAGCACCACTGCGGTCGCCTCGGTCTGGGATACACTCCCTGCCCGAGTATCTGAATTCACCAACAGGACCGCCAATGTTGCCTTGCTGGCTCCGGGGCAGCCGATCGTGAGTGTCTGGCTCAATGGCGCCACGCGCAGCCGCTCGGGTTGCTCGATGGCTGTTCCCCATGTGGCCGGCCTCTATTGCCTGCTGCGAGAGGTCGACCCGGCTGTTTCCCCCGAAGAGCTTGACCTGGTGGCAGCACAAACAGGGGTCGAGGTTTTCGATGAAGCCACGGGCCTGAGCTTCCCCCGCATCAATGCAGAGGCGGCGGTTGCCCGGCTGAGCGGCAATGACTGCAACGGAAACGGGGTGGGAGATGATGTTGATCTCGCTGCCGGAGGAGGGAGCCGGGACTGCAACGGAAACGGGATTCCGGACAGCTGTGATATCGCCGGGGGGAGCTCTGTCGACGATGATGGCGATGGAGTTCCGGATGAATGCTTTACGCGGCCGGTTTTTTACCGGGGAGACACCACCGATGATGGCTTCCTGGACCTCACCGATGGGATCTCGATTTTTGTCTACCTCTTCATGGGAACGGTTTTGCCCCCATGCCTCGATGCCGCAGATGTCGACAACAATGGGAATGTTGATATCTCAGACGGGGTCAGCCTCCTTGCCTATCTCTTTGCCGGAGGTGAGCCGCCGGCCCCACCCGGTATTCCACCCGGTGACTGCGGGCCTGATACTGAGCTTCCAGGCACTCCCGGAAACCTGGGTTGCGAATCCTATTCCGGCTGCCAGTAGGGGGGTGCTCTTATTGAGGGCCCTCGACGGTGATGGCCATGACGATCGGTGCCGTCCTGTCAGGACCCTTGCGCAGCTCGATTTCCCGGATCGATTCACTGCGCTTCGGATGAATGGCAAGGTAGCGGATCTGCTGGGAACGCAGCTTGAAGGCCAGCTTGGAGCCGGGAACATCAAACTGTCCGATGTAGTCGGCGAAGTGGATCCCATCCAGCAGCGGATGGTCCTCGGTTTTTCCATCGGCATAGTGAAGCCGCACGATCATGCTGACGGTACGTGTTTCTGCACCCTTGGAGCCCCAGCCGCTGACTCCGCTGAGAAAGTGGATGGCCCCGGCGGGAGCATTGCAGGGCAGCTTGACCACCTTCGGCATCTTCGGAGGAAAGTTGCCGTTGGGACCATTGAGCATGATGACATTCGGGGTCGTGTCTCCGCGGGGGTCGACCAGCTGGAAGGGAACTCCCTCGAAGGTCTTGGGCTTCCAGTCAGGGAATACAAGGCGCTCAAGCCCTGATTGCCTGCTGAAGAACATTCCGGCGGTGGAGACGATGGTGGCGTGCTTTGCCAGGGGGATCGGAAGGAAGCGGCCACGCTGGGTGAGGAATTCGAGCAGGTCGCCGAGCTGCGCAGGATTCATCTGTTTCTCGAAGCCCTCCGGCATGAGGGAGAGCCTGGAAGAGTCCAGGCGCTGGAGGTCTTCACGCAGGATGACATGCTTGGCGCCCTCGGCGTCGTAGATTTCCAGGGCGTTGCGGTTTTCCGATGCGAGCAGGCCGGTGAGGATCTTTCCCTTGCGGGTGACGACGGTGTACTGCCTGAAGTTACCCTCGACGCTCCGGTTGGGGTCGAGGATGTGAACCAGGAGCTCTTCCTTGGGGTGGACCGCCGAGCCGGTGAGCTCAGGCCCGATGTTGGTTCCTTCACCGCTGTGGACATGACACTTGGAGCAGAACTTCTTGTAGAGCTCCTTTCCATTGGCGGGGTTGCCGGCCTTGCGGGTTACAGCCAGCAGGGTCTCGATCACCTTCTGGCGGTCGGGGCTGGGGAGGGCGCCTGTGCTGCTGAGGAGTTTCCTGGCGAGCTCCGCCACCTTCTTGTCCGGATGGCGTGCGAGTCCCTGTTTCTGGTCGAGGGAGAGGGCGGAGAGGTCAATAGCTCCCTTGCCGGAGCTCTCCAGCAGGTTTCGTGACCAGTCGGCCCGCTTGAGGACCACCTTGAGCAGCTCCTGCCTCGTGCCGGGGGTCAATGAGTCATATTTTCCAAGGAGTGATTTCCCGGTTCCGGGCGCCTGGCTTGCTGAGACGGCCTCGATCAGCCCCCGGGCGAGGGTGGGGGAGCTGGTAGGGGTGATCTCCCCGATAATCGCAGCGGCGATCCCTGCGTCACTTCCATGGAAGGAGACCAGCTCGGCGGCTGCCTCGATGCGGGATTTTTCAGGAGCCTTCGGTGATTTCATGGTCTTCACATAGCCTGAGATCACCTCCTCGATGTGGGTGTCGAGTGCGTTTGTTTTCCAGCGGGCTGCCAGCGAGAGGAGCTGCCCCTTGACCGGGCCGGAGACTCTTGTCAGCACTCTTGCCAGGGCGGCCTCCTGTGCATTGTCGAGCTTGACCTCCTTGTTCTGCGGCCAGCCTTTTGCCAGGCCGCGAATGATGGGGTCGGCGTAGGCTCTCGATGCGCCGGCACAGGAAAGCACGAGGGCCCCGGCACTGCCGGCAGGGGCTCCGCGTGCATAGTGCTCGGCGATTCGCTCAGTGATCTCAAGCCGCTTCTTGTCGCCTTCCCCGGTTTTTACGACCTCCTGGAGGAAATGGATATCGTGGCGTGCGGCGGCGCTGGTGGCTGCGTCGGGAATCCAGCGGTCAGCAGAGTTGGCCGGAAGGCTGAGCGCCGCAGCGATAGCTGCAGCAGCCTCAGCCGATGGGGGCATCTCTGAAAGCGCCAGGAAGGCAGCCAGGCGAACCTGTCCAACGGGGTCCTTGAGACTGCCGGCGCCGGCAATCGCGCTGATACTGCCGGCTGTCCTTGGCGCCACCTTGAGGGCTGTGCGCCGAACCCCTGCTGAGGGATGCTTGAGAGCGCCGAGGGCGGCCCTGGTGGCTGCGGGATTCGAACCATCCATGGCCCCGATTCCATGCAGCGTCCAGAGCGCGTGGATCGCACCCGCGTTGAGGCCGATCTCATCGGTCTTTTGATCGGCGGCCAGCTTGCAGAGCGCCGGGACGACATCTGTTTTTCCTCTCTCCACCAGCAGGCGCTGGGCGTTTTTTCTCCAGAACAGGTTGTCGTTGGAGAGCTGGGCGACAAGCTGTGTACCATCGGCACCCTGGAGATTGAGCGGCCTGTAGGCATCTTTGTCCTTGTAGACCAGCCGGTAGATGCGCCCATGCACCTTGTCTCGCAGGGGAGTGATGTAGGCGTTGCCCTTGCCGTTCTTGTAGCCCCTGGGGGTGGGGTTGTGCTGGATGATGTAGTTGTACCAGTCGATCATCCAGACCATTCCATCGGGGCCGACCTCTGACATGATGGGAGCGGTCCACTGGTCGTCACTGGCCAGCAGGTTCCAGCTGTTTCGGCTCAGGTAGTCGCTGCCGCGGCTCTCGATGAGGAAGGTGGCCACGAGGTGCCCGGTCGGTCCGTTGACGAAGGCGGCGCGGTTCCAGTAGTGCTTCGGGTAGCTGCGGGCTGTATAGAGGGCGTGGCCGGCGGCCGCGGTGAAGTTCTCATGGTGGTCTACCTGTCTGACATCAGGCGTGATGGGGTAGAAGCGGGCGGTCTGCGAGGTCATGCCGAGGCGGCTGGAGGACCAGCCACGCACCGATTCGTAGTAGCGGTTGGCGATGGGCATGTAGACGCTCGGATTGCGGTTAGCTGTCGAGCCGAAGACGGCACCTTCCTCGTTGAAGCCGACGCCCCAGGAGTTGTTGTTGGTGTTGCGGATGAACTCCCCTGCGGAACCGTCCGGCCTGAAACGGTAGAAGCCGGTGGAGAAACGATGCTGCTCTTTTCCGATCCGGCCGTTGAAGCCCGAGTAGCCGACAATCCCCCAGATCCAGTTGTCGAATCCCCAGTGCATATTGCTCGGCCCGGCGTGGGTGTCGCCGGTGGACCAGCCGCTGAAGAGCTTCCTCCTCACATCGGCCTTGTCATCTCCATCGGTGTCTTTCAGGAAGAGGGTGTGGGGGGCCTGGTGGACGAGCAGGCCTCCACCGGCGAAGCAGAGGCTTGTGGGGATGCTGAGCTTGTCGGCAAAGATGGTGAACTTGTCGGCGCGGCCATCTCCATCGGTGTCTTCACAGATCTTGATCCGGTCTTCTCCCTTGCCCTCGGGCTTGATCTCGTTGGGGTAGTCGGTGGTTTCGCTGATCCACAGGCGGCCGCGAACATCCCAGGTCATGGTGATCGGCTTGGTGATGTCAGGTTCGGCAGCGAAGAGCTTCGCCTTGAATCCATCGGGCAGGACCATGTGCTTCTGCGAGCGCGCCGCGGGGACGGGCTTCTGCATCTGGTTGAGCTCCTTGCCGAGTGTTCCCCAGCGCCTGTTGGGCAGGTAGTTTGGCAGGCGGGCGTTCTGGAACTCGAAGGCCTTGAGGCCCTGGCGGGGTTTGCGTTGGTGCGAGATGTGGAACTCGTCTTTGCCCGTGCTCCAGCGGATCCCCCGCTCCACGAGCTCGTGGAATCCGGGGTTTTCCCAGGTGCGCTGGTCGTGGCCCCAGGCGGTATAGAAGATCCGGCCCTGGCCATGGGTTCGAACCCAGGTCCAGGGTTCCTGTCCATCACCTTCCTTACGGGTCTCCAGCAGGATGCGGTCTTTTTCATTATGGTGGGTGTGCACATAGGTCTCATCCCAGCTCTCAAAGCCCTTGAAGCCTTTCATGATGGGGTGGCTTGCCCGGACATTGCTGACACTGACGACGCCGGTTCCGTGGCGTTTGAACTGGGCGCCGACCAGCGCTACATATTTCGGTGAGTTGAGGAAACAGTAGGAGGCGCAGTGCAGCGGGACAAATCCCTTACCGCCGGCGACAAAGTCGAGAAGGGCCTTCTCCTGCTGCTGGCTGATCTTCCCGATGTTGGCATAGATGACCAGGCAGTCGTAGGAGGAGAGCTTGCCGGGGTTGAGGTCTTCAACCCGCTCAGTGTACTCGATATCAATTCCCCTGGGCTCCAGGACGGGGATCAGCTGTGAGGCCCGCTCGAAGGGCTGATGGTGTCCCCTGTCGCCGAGAAAGAGAACGGAGATGCGTTTTTCTTCGGCGATGGAAACGGTGGTAGAAAAGGAGCTGAGGCAGAGAAGCAGGGTTGTCAGAAGCGTGTTTTTCATTTTCCTGGTTCCAGGGGAGGGGGATTTAACCGGACCGGCAGGAAGGCGGCAAAAGCTCGATAGCTGGTTGGTGCCGGGGCTTCCCGGTCATGCGACCGGGTATCCTATCAGAGAAGCCGCGGGCGGAATGAAACAAATCCCGCTTCCGGGAGGCCGGTAGGCGGGTTGGGGAAAATATGGTGCGAGAGGGGGGACTTGAACCCCCACCCCTTTCGGGACAGGATCCTAAATCCTGCGCGTCTGCCAGTTCCGCCACCCTCGCACTTGAAATCCGCGGACAGCTCCAGGGCTGGAGATTCTAACTGATTTCAGGCTGCTGTCCACGCTTAGAGGCTTGCGAGAAACTCGGTCATTTCCCCAAGCGCATGTTCATCTCCGCAGCCCCGGGCTCGTTCGATCCCGGTTTCCAGTATGGTGCGGGCCTGCTCGACCTCGCCAAGGGAGGCCAGGTACATGCCCTTGTGGAAGTAGGCGGCTATATAGTCGGGGTCGAGCTCGATGCAGCGGTCAAAGCTGGCCAGCGCCTCCTGGTCAAGCCCATCTTTTTTCTGCAGCATGGCGAGTGAGTAGTTGAGGAAGACGTCATCGGGTTCTTCCTGCAGCTTCTCCCTGATCTGTTCGATGCTTGGCACTGTTTTCTCCGTCGAGTCCGGCCGATTGTCAACCCGGGCAATGTTAGCAGAGGGTTTCCCGGTGGGGAAGGGCTTGTCAAATAGTGACAGGACTGGGACTATGATGACCAGCCGGGAAAATTGAAAGGATTCATTGTCGTGAGCCCACTGCTCCAGGAATTGAAGAAAATATACCCGCGTCCCCGCCTGCTGACCGCCCCGGCGGAGCTGGCGCCCTATGAGTCCGATGCCCTGACGGCTTTCCAGGCGCGTCCGAGAGCGGTGGTTCTTCCTGAGAGCGCTGATGAGGTGGTCGCTACGGTGAGGGCCTGCCATCGGCACGATGTTCCCTTCATGGCTCGCGGCAGCGGTACCAGCCTGTCGGGAGGTTCCCTGCCGGTTGAGGATGGGATCGTTATCGGGCTCAATCGTCTCAACCGGATCCTCCGGCTTGATCCGCGGGAGAGGGTGGCTGTGGTTGAGCCGGGAACGGTCAACCTGAAGGTCTCCGAGGCCGCCGCCACGCATGGGCTCTACTACGCTCCTGATCCCTCAAGCCAGCTGATTTGTACGATTGGCGGGAATGTAGCCTTCAACTCAGGCGGTGCTCATTGCCTCAAGTACGGCATGACGGCCAACCATGTTCTCGGTATCCGGGCAGTTCTTCCCGATGGAGAGCTGGTCGAGCTCGGGTCTGAGAGCCTCGAGGGGGTGGGGCCGGACCTGGCCGGTTTTTTTGTCGGCTCCGAGGGGCTCTTCGGTATCGCCCTGGAGATCACCCTGCGGCTCTTGCCCCGGCCCGAGAGGTACCACACGGTGCTGGCTGCCTATGACAGCCTCGAGGCTGCGGGTGACGCGGTTGCGCTGGTCGTCTCATCCGGAATGCTGCCGGGGGCCATGGAGATCATGGACAGCCTGGCGATCGAGGCGGCTGAAGCAGCTGTTGATGCCGGCTATCCGAAAGGAGCGGAGGCGGTCCTGATTGTTGAACTGGAGGGACCCTCTGAAGAGGTTGAGGCTGAGCGCGGGCGTCTCCTTGAGTTGATCAGGGAGTCCGGTGCGGGGGAAGTTATCGAGGCCAGGGAAGAGGCTGAGAGGGCGAGGATCTGGAAGGGGCGCAAGAGCGCCTTTTCAGCGGCAGGACGGCTGAGCCCCGATTTTATTGTCCAGGATGGAGTGGTTCCCCGCGGCAGCCTGGGGCCTGCGCTGAGGAAGATCGGGGAGCTGGCGGCGAGCCACGGTTTGCGGGTAGCCAACGTGTTTCACGCCGGGGATGGGAACCTGCACCCCCTGATTCTCTACGATGGCCGCGTAGAGGGTGAGCTCGAGAAAGCTGAAGAGCTCGCCGGGGA
>CAZTRG010000245.1:0-6199 GCA_964615885.1 uncultured Planctomycetia bacterium
AAATGGCATCTCAAGGAGGAGCCGGCGGCCTTTGACTATTACAAGGTTCTTCCGGGGCAGGGTAAATACCACGACCCCATCTTCAGGGTCCAGGGCAAGCTGAGGTGGCCCAGGAACACGGTCTCCCACAAGGGCCAGCACTCTTCCGATGCCATCACCGACAGCACCCTGTCCTGGTTGAGAGCTCGTGACAAGAGCAAGCCCTTCTTCCTGATGCACCACTTCAAGGCGCCGCACGATATGTTTGATAACGCCCGGCGTTATGATTCCTACCTCGAGGATGTAGAGATTCCCGAACCGGAGAGTCTCTACAAACGCGGCAACCACGGCTCGGTGGCTACCCGCGGGGTCAACGACAGCCTGCTGCGAGAAATCGGCACCAGTGTTTCCAAGCGCCATATTCAACGGAACATGGGGAAGCACATGAAGGTCGACCAGTCGCTTGGTGAGCCGGAATACACGAAGCTCTCCTACCAGCGCTATCTCAAGCGCTACCTGCGCTGCGTTAAGGGAGTGGACGATAATGTCGGCCGGCTGTTCAAGTATCTCGAAGCCGAGGGGCTGATGGACAAGACGGTGATCATCTACACCGGCGACCAGGGCTTCATGCTCGGCGAGCACGACTATATCGATAAGCGCTGGATGTATGAAGAGTCGATGCGGATGCCCTTGCTGGTGCGCTACCCGCCAATGATCAAGGCCGGCAGCCGCAACCGTGAGCTGGTGAACAATACCGACTTCGCTCCGACGATACTCTCCCTGGCCGGGGTGAAGACGCCCGGCTTTATGCAGGGCAGGAGCTTCGGCGAGATGCTGCGCGGCAAGCTACCCGGGAACTGGCGCACTGCGACCTACTACCGCTACTGGATGCACATGGCCCATCACTGGAACCCGGCGCACTTCGGAATCCGCACGAAGAAGCACAAGCTCATCTTCTATTACGGCCTTCCGATTACCGGCAGCGAAAATGCCACCCTGCCGGCCTGGGAGCTCTACGATATGGAGAAGGATCCCCGCGAAATGAACAATGTCTACTCAGACCCGGCCTATGCAGGGGTGAGGGAGAAGCTCAAGGAAGAGCTGAAGAGGGTTCGAAAAGAGCTGAAAGAGGAAGACAGCTCACCTGCGATCAAGGCAGTCCTGGAGAAACACTGGAAGAGCTGATGGCGAGTTTTCTCCTTAACAGCTGGTGAGCTGATTCGCTTCAGGTGTCTCCCCGGGTTCTGAGCCCGCCGATGGCTTCATCCTCTCCCGGGTGAGCCGGGGCTTGCCTGATGGATGTTGAAGTTTAGTTTGCCGGCTGTTCGCATGGTGGGCTTGAGGGGGCTGGAAGTGGCGAAAACTCCCGCGAATCAGTTGGAGCGAGGCTGATTTGGCCTATATCTTTGACATACGTGTTATTGGGTCATGAACCTTCGCAGATGGCTTCCAACTGTCGAAAACAAAAGTACTTGAGAGATTGAGATGCGGTCCTGGATGAGCCTGGCTAAAAGCCTGCCGGCGGTAGCGGTATGCCTCATAGTTATTTTCGGTAACTGTGTGCAGGCGACCGAGTTCCGTCGTGGAGATTTCAATTCCGATGGACGGAGTGACATCGGTGATGGAATCTCGGTTTTCAACTACCTGTTCTACGGCGCCACCGCACCGCTGTGCCGGGATGCCGCCGATTACAACGATGATGGCCGCAATGACATCGCTGATGGCGTTTTCCTGCTGGGGTATTTGTTTATGGGTGCCCAGCCACCATCAGAGCCCTTCGGTGAATGTGGAGAGGATCCGACCCCGGACGGCCTTGGCTGCGAAATCTACGTTCCCTGCATGGATCCCGAGGACGTCCCCGATTTCGATGAAGATGGGATCAGCGATTTTCTCGATAACTGCCTGGAGATTCCCAACCCGATCCAGGCCGACACCGACGCCGATGGCATCGGGGATGTGTGCGATGAGACGCCGGAGCCTGCAGGCCCCATCGGGCAGTGGCCGGTGACCCGGCTGACTGCAGCCAGCCCCTTCTCAACCTGGGTGCAGTCCGATGATCTTCCGCTGCAGCTGGAGATCGGCCGCTTCGTGAGACTTGGAGATACCGACACGGGCTATGATGGCGCCAGGATGCTCGTGGTTGACCTTGACCGCTCGAGGAACTCCTTCCTGGGTGAGTCCGGGGAGGTGGAGGCGAGGAATTACGGCAACCTTGCGGGTTACTGGGAGTTCTCTCCTGGACCCGGGCCTGACCCGGGAGAGCCCCTGCTGGTCAGCGCCATGATCGACGGCAAGGACTACACCACCTTCTCCGATCCGCAGGGCAATGTGCTGCAGGTAGCCCTCGAGCCGCAGCCCCTGGGCAGCAATGCCATCCGGATCGGCTTGAGAGGGTCCGATGGTAACGAGGAGCTCGTCAATTTCGGTATCACCACCGAGAGCCTGATCCGGGTTGAGTTTGTCGTTCCCGGCTGGCCGGTCTCCCTGATGACCATGTGCGCCTCCATTGACCGTTTCAGCTGGAACGAAGAGGGGGGGAGGGTTGTGATCGAGGGCAGCCCGGTTTCGACCTCCTACTACCAGGAAAACGAGCCTGATATTTCCGCCGGCGATGTCGAGGTCTGCTTCTGGGGAATGCTCTCGAGGCTGCCACCCGGCTCCAGCTGGAGCTCTTCCGGCAGGTATGTCCACGGGATCTGGACGGCAACGAATGCATCGCGCTGGAGCGCCCCCGTCTATGACCGCCTGCGCCGCTCTTATGATTTTCCGATCGAGGCTCCGTCTTTTCTCAGCGATGGCCAGACCCGTAATGTCGGGCAGTTCCAGGCCTTCATCCCTTCGCGCATTCTTACCGATCCCCAGCTCTTTGCCTTTGATTCTCTTGGCGAGGTGGCTCCGGAAATGCTCAGCGTCTTCAGCGTTTCCGAAGACCAGGATCCACTCCAGCTCGATCCTGAAATCGAGCTCAGCGAAGAGCTTGGCGGTGTTCTCTTCAGCGTGAGCGGGTTTCATTACTCGCGTCCGGCGATCAGGCTGGTGATCTCTGCCCCTGCTGTCATTCCGGCTGCAGCCAACAGCTGGGGAATCCTTGAGATTGCCGCCGCCGGCGGAACCGCTATCTGGATTTACTCCGATGGGCTGCCTGCTGAGCTGGAGGAGGGCAGCATGGTGGTGGTTCATGCTACGGGAACGCCCTTCGATGGGGTCGCCGGCACGGTGCAGTTCGTAGGCCATGACTTCAATGTGTTCCTCCTGGAGACCAACCTGGTTGGCACGGGAAACTACGGAAATCTAAGCGGCTACTGGAGCTTCGCCCCGGTGGAGCCTCCTCCACCGCCGGACCGGGACGAGGATGGGATTGCGGATGACGAGGATAACTGTCCCTCGGTATTCAACCCCGACCAGGTCGATGAGAACGAGGACGGTACCGGGGATGCGTGCCAGCTGAATCCCGAGGTGATCGAGGCCTGCCAGCTGGCGGTGAATCTCTCCACCACCGACAGCTTTATTGGTGATTCCACCGGCGCTGCCAGGGTCAGCGTCGATTGCGGAGTTGCGGGAAGCTCGCCCGGGTCCTGGTTCAGGCTGGTCGGCACAGGGAACTGGATCGTAGCCAACACCTGCAGCCGGGGAACCACCTTTGATACGAGGTTGAGCATTTTCGAGGGGGATTGTAACGAGCTGGTCTGCATCGCAGGAAATGATGATGGTGCAGGTTGCCCGGCTGGACAGTCCTACACGGCATTCCGTTCGGAAAAAGGAATCGAGTACCTGGTCCTGGTCTATGGCGAGAGACCGGAGGATTCAGGAACCTTTGTGCTGAATCTCGAAGAGGCCATTCCCCGCAACGATGCCGATGGCGATGGAATCTATGACGCAGAAGACAACTGCCCGCCTGTTTTCAATCCTGACCAGACGGACACCGATGGAGATGGACTGGGAAATGTCTGTGATGGAGATCCCACGCCCCTGCGTCCCTGTGAGGATGCGCTGAGCCTTGAGCCAACCAGCGTCACCACAGGCGATACGACCGGCATCCTGCCTCACGTTGAGATTGATTGCGTGACCTCCGGCCATTCAGCCGGCCTGTGGTACAAGGTTGTCGGCACCGGCAACGAGCTGGTCGTTGATACCTGCAGTCCCGATACCACCTTTGACACCAAGATCGGGGTTTTCTCAGGAAGCTGTGAGGAGCTCGTCTGCGTGGCGGGTAACGACGATGGGGGGGATTGCCCTGATTTCCAGAGCCACCTTGTCTTCTGGTCAGAGGCCGGGACCGAGTATTTCATCGTGGTCTATGGCTACGGCGTCGATGATTTCGGCCCCTTCACCCTCAATCTTCTCGAGCGTCCGGATTTCGATAACGATGGAGTTGAGAACGCGCTCGACAATTGCCTTCGCGACTTCAACCCTGACCAGGCTGATACCGACGAGGATGGACTCGGCGATGCCTGCGATGAGGACGATGATAATGATGGGCTTGTCGATTCCAGCGACAACTGTCCCCTCGTGGTCAACAGGGAACAGCTTGACAACGAGGGAGACGGCCTTGGCGATCTCTGTGATCCCGACGATGACAACGACGGTGTCGTGGACGAAGAAGACAACTGTGCCCTGGAGCCGAATCCCGGCCAGCTGGATAGCGATCTTGACGGGCTGGGTAACAACTGCGATGGCGACGATGACGGGGACGGGGTGATCGATGAGAGAGACAACTGCCCGCTGCAGTCCAATGTCCAACAGGGCGATACCGATGGGGATGGTCTCGGCGATGCCTGCGATGGAGATGATGACAATGATGGGGTTGCCGACGAAGGTGACAATTGCCCGCTGCTTGCCAATGTTTCCCAGGAAGATACCGATCTTGATGGGCTCGGCAACCGCTGTGATTCCGACGATGATGATGACGGCCTCGGCGATGACCTTGACAACTGCCCCCTGGTGGCCAATGCCGGCCAGCTCGACACCGATGGAGATGGCTCCGGAGACGCCTGTGACAGTGATGACGACCAGGATGGAGTTCCCGATGAGAGTGACAACTGCCCCCTCGTGCTCAACTCTCAGCAGCTTGATACCGATGCTGATGGGCTGGGCAATTCCTGTGACACAGATGATGATGGAGACGGGATTCTCGACGTGAGGGATAACTGCCCGCTGGAGTCCAACGCCGGCCAGCTCGATACCGACAGCGATGCTCTCGGAGATGTCTGCGATGCAGATGACGATGGAGACGGGGTCCCCGACGAAGCTGATAATTGCCCGCTGCGCTCCAACGCTTCCCAGGTCGATTCAGATGGAGATGGGATCGGCAATTCCTGTGATCCCGATGATGACGGAGACGGGGTGAATGACACCGTTGACAATTGCCCGATGGTTTCCAATTCAGCCCAGGCGGATGCCGACAGTGATGGCATGGGTAACGCCTGCGACGAGGATGACGATGGAGACGGGATACTGGATGCCTCCGACAACTGCCCCCTGGTATCCAATGCCGGCCAGCTGGATACCGATGCTGATGGGCTGGGTAATTCCTGTGACTCCGATGACGATGGAGACGGAGTTGCCGACCTTGGAGATAATTGCCCCCTGCTGCCCAACGAGGGGCAGGCCGATACCGATGGGGATGGCCTCGGCGATGCCTGCGACGATGACGATGATGGAGATGCGGTTGCCGACCTCGAGGACAACTGCCCGCTGATCTACAACAGGGCGCAGCTCGACCTCGATGAAGACGGTCTCGGCGACATCTGTGACAGCGACGATGATGGCGACAAGGTGCCCGATGGCTCGGACAACTGTCCCCGGGACAGCAATGCCAGCCAGGTGGATACCGACGAGGACAGCCTGGGTGACTCCTGTGATGGCGACGATGACAACGATGGCCTGCCCGACGCGGTGGACAACTGCTCACTCGTTACGAATCCGGGCCAGCTGGATACCGACCAGGATGGGCGGGGAGATGCCTGCGATCCTGACGATGATGGAGATGGTGTCGAGGACCCGGCTGATAATTGCCGGCTGGTCTCCAACCCGCAGCAGGCAGACACCGACAGCGATGGCCTGGGCAATGCCTGTGATTCAGATGATGACAATGAAGGGGTTGCCGAACCTGAAGACAATTGCCCGCTGGAGTACAAACCCAGCCAGCTGAAAACCGATTCAGAAGAGCTAAGCTCGGAAGATCGTCGTGAAGGCAAAGAATATAGATAACAGTACTCTC
>CAZTRG010000246.1:0-4883 GCA_964615885.1 uncultured Planctomycetia bacterium
CTGGGTAACCGAAGCTTCTCTCTACAGGAAACGGAACAACAACCTCAAAGCCCTGGAATACTACACCGAGGGCTACAGCCGAAACCAAAGTAGAACCTCCCTGCTCTCAGTAATGGCTGATTTGAATCAATCGCTCGGCAACTCCGAGGAAGCCCTGAGGTTGCTGAGGCTCCGTCTCAAGCACTCAGGAGATAATCATTCAGTTGCAGAGAAGATTGCCAGGCAGCTCCTTGAGAAGAAACTCTCCAGCCCCGGAGAGGTCATCGAATGGTACTCAAACACGGTTGGAAACCGGGACTGGGACCCTTCCCATAAGAAAGCCCTCGCCCGCCTCTACTCAGCCGCCGGGGACGAAAAGCGCGAGCTGGCCATGTACCTCGAAAGCCTGGCCCTTGCCCCGGGCGACCTTAAGCTCAGGAAGTTCATCGAGAGCAGGGAAGCAAAGCAGGAGCCGTTCTGGGAACCTTACGATGAGCTCATCGAAGACTGGCTGTCAAAGATACCCACCGAGGGGCCAATGGTTGAAAAAGCCCAGGCCCTGAGCATCCTCGACATCGGGGTGGTCAAGGTCTACCAGGACGGATCCTCACAGGAATATATCCACCAGGCCTTCAAGCTCCTCAGCGAAGAGGCAAAGGACCAGATTGCCAAGGTCAGGACAGCCGGGGAAATCCTCAAGCTTCGCACCATCACCGCCGAAGGCGAGAGCCTCGAACCAGTAGCCGCTCTCTCGGGTGGGAACTACATCATGCCCGGCATGCTCCCCGGTGCCCATACAGAGTTCGCCTACCTGGTCGACAAGGCAAATGCCCGCGGCAAGAGCTATCGACACGGGCCGTTCTTCTTCCAGGACTTCAACTACCGGCAATCGTTTTTAATCTCAAGGCTGGTCTACATCCTGCCCCCGGGTATTGACAGTGACATCGTCAGCATGGCCCTGGACCAGGCCAACGACTCCAACGGGATCGCCAGGGTCATGAAAAGCGACGAGACCCTTGATAACGGCACAAGGGTGGTCACCTTTGAATCGCGCAATGCCGGACGAATCCAGTCCGAGCGAGCCATGCCGCATTACACCGGTTACGTGCCAAGCACCCGGATCACCCCGAGGACAAGCTGGAAGGACATCGAAAGAAACCTCGCGACCTACACCCGCCAGACCACCATCCTGACCCCGGAGCTGAGATCGACGGCAGCCCAGGTTACCAGGGGACTGGATGACCCCCTGGAAAAAGCCAGGGCCCTCTACGACCATATCAACCAGGTCGTCACCAAGGACGATGGGTCGTCAATTGCAATTCGTGTGCTGCTCGAGAAATCCGGCAACCGGACCTTCCTCTTCAAGGCGCTGCTCGATGCGTCCGGCGTACCTTCGCGCTGGGCCTTCCTGCGGATGGACGAAGACCTCGAGCGAAAAGCCAACTGGGATTACCCCAGCAGCAGCTTCTTCCGCGCACCTCACCTCCTCCTGCAGTCCGAAGGCAAAAAACCCCTTTATGTCTCCCTCCAATACCGTGACCTGCCCTTCGGGTTTCTGCCGGAGTTTTACGGCAACGGAAAAGCCTTTATCCTCAACCCGGATGGATTCACGATCGAGGACATCGACGGCCTGCCGGAAGAGATCTATGAGAGCGCCAGCAGGACCACCTGGACCCTGGGAGATGATGTTGCCGTCAATGTCAACTTCCTCATGGAGACCAAGGCGGCCCAGGGCTGGATGCAGAAAGACCGCTTCAGCACCCTGAATGCCTTCCAGATCAACCTGATGACCAGGGGCCTCGCAACCCAGCTGTTCCCGGGTGCCAAAGTTGAAAAGGGTGGCTTTGTCGGAATCAACGACAAGGCGCAACCCTTTGCGCTCGAATTTGACCTGGTGGCTCCCAAGCTCCTGGTTCGAAGTGGCGAGGACTTCCTCTTGCCTCCGGTTCTGCAACCCTCGCAGCTCGTACGATCCCTCGGCGCACCCCCCGCTCGCAAGCACCCCTACATGGTACGCCAGAGGCGGGCCAAGAACGACCGGATCGAAGCTGACCTCGGGGAGAACTTCAAGGTCACCAAGGTCCCCCGCAATGTCAGGCTGGAACATCCCCTGGCTCAATATTCCCTCACCTACAGCCACAAAGATGGAAAGCTGGTCATCGAGCGGCGGCTCATTGTTGAACCGGGAGCGATTGCCCCTGCCGATTTCCCGGCATTCCTCAACCTGCTGCAGAAAGCCGACACAGCTGAAAAGGAGCGGGTTGTTCTCCAGTTGAAGAAATAACCCGCCGGCCAACGCTCTCCAGGGGCGTTTCAGTCAATACTGAATTCCGCCGCAACCGTGGTCTGGATTCCGCCCCGTGAATTGAAGCTGCCCTCAGCTCGTGCCCGGGCCGGCTGAACCGCTGCGGTAAAATCATCGAGGATCCGGTTCACTGCATGCTCATGGAAGATCCCCACATTCCTGAAGGCCCCGAGGTAGAGCTTGAGTGATTTCAGCTCGATGCAGAGCTCACGGGGAGTATAGACAATCCGGATGGACGCGAAATCAGGCTGGCCGGTCTTCGGGCAGATACAGGTGAACTCCAGGGTCTCCATGGTGATCTCGTAGGCCCTGTCGGAATACTGGTTGTTAAAGACCTCCAGCACAGGCAATTCCAGCGAGCGGACATCTTCCTGCAGGCCCTCGTACTCGCTCTCCTGGGTGGCAAATTCTTCTGCCTGGCTCATTTTTCTGAACAGCTCCATTCCCGGTTTTGCTGAGGCTTCACTTGAGATGGAAGCGCAATCTCATCTATGATCATCGGCATTGACGATAAAACAAGATTCAACCCCCGGCACCAGCAGGATTTTGCCGAAAATGGAAATCAAGGTCACCCTCTGTGATAAGAACAAGCAGGTCGTCGAAGCCTGGACGAACCGCTTTTTAAAGAACCCCGAGGTCGAGATCGTCGAAGGCGATATTTTTGACCGTGAAACAGACACCGTTGTCATACCTGGAAACTCCTTCGGATATCTGGACAGGGGAATTGAATTACAGGCGGGAGAGCTGTTCGGCTTCGAGCTCCAGGATCTCCTCCGCGAGAAGATCCGCTCGGAATACAATGGTGAGCTACTCGTCGGCCAGGGGTTCCTGGTTCCCTGCAGCGAACTCTCTCCTGGAAAAGGCTCCTGCAGTTACCTCGCTTACGTATCGGCAACACGTACCCCCGGCGACCTCACCGGCAGCCTCAACTCCTACCTGGCAGCCAGGGGAGCCTTCATGGCACTTGCTGAGGCCCCAACCGGGAGTATCGACAGCATCGCGTTTCCCGGCATCGGAACCGGCTCCTCCGGGATCGCCCCTGAGATCTGTGCCCGGCAGATGCGCTACGCCTACACTGTCGCTTCAGGGCAGCGCGGCTATGGCGACAAGAGCCTTACCCAGCTGACCCGCAGGGACAAGAAGCTTCGCAGGATGCCAAAGCCACCGGCCGAAGAGGCCGCGCAGGGCGAAGACGAAGCGAACCCTGGATAGGATCCCTGCCTACTTCTTTCCTGCGGCAGCTGCGCCGGCGGGAATCTCGTAGTCGAACTTATTCGCCCCCCTGGAGACATTGAAGGTCTGCGGGGGAATATTGGAATTCCCGGCCCGGACCCGGACTCCATAGGTGCCGGTCATGAACCCGGTCGCACTGTAGCGCCCGCGGTCATCGGTCCGCACCAGCTTATTGAGGCCCTGCTGGTCGGTGAAAATAAGCGTGACCCCTGCAGCAGCAGCACGCCCTTCCTCATAGCTGACCTTGCCGGTCACTGTCTCACCCGGGTCAAGG
The DNA here is from genome assembly GCA_964615885.1 of uncultured Planctomycetia bacterium. Lineage (GTDB taxonomy): Bacteria > Planctomycetota > UBA8108 > UBA8108 > UBA8108 > UBA8108. The sequence goes on from CAZTRG010000246.1 coordinate 3,792, forward strand.
CGAACGGTTTCAGGCCGAATCCCCCTGTCTTCCCGGACACTGACCCTGGCAACATAGGGCAGGAAGGCATCATGATGAACCAGGAGGTTGTAGGTGCCTTCAGGAACTTCCTTCATCTGGAAGTAGCCATCATCATCACTCTCGATACTGTTCTGCTCATCTCCGCCAACACCGGCCAGGAGTGCAGCAGCTTCTTTCTGGGTCTTGTCGTCCTGGCGCTCACGCCCGGAGCCGCCGCGGCCTCCCCGGCCCGACTCACGGGCCTGCTGGATGCGCTCCCGCAATTGGTCACGGCTGTCACCTGCGCCACCCCTTCCCCGCTCTCTTTCACGCCCGCCCCTCGGCTCAGCACCAGCTTCCGACTCCCTGGCCAGCAGGAAGATGTTGGCGCCGGCAACCGGCTGTCCGGAACGATCGAGAACCTCACCTGTAACGGAGAGGCCCTCCTCAAGGGAGATAACGATTTCTTTCTGGGCGGGACCAGAGGCCACCTCCGCCTCAACACGCTGCCCTGTATAACCCGAGGCGATCACCTCAACGGTATAGGAGCCGGGGGCAAGGTCATCGACCTCGAAGCGGCCTTCAGGGTCCTTGACCCGTTTCACCTTGTTGCCACCTTCGCGCTCTTCATCCCGGCCACGGCCACGGCCACCACGCTCGCCGCGCCCACCACGCCCCTCATCCTCATTTTCACGGCCAGGCTGCCCTGCCTCGCGCCGGGGCCTGACAACAAGGAAATACTCGGGCACGGGCAGCTGGGTCTGCGCGCTGAGAACCTGGCCGGCAATCTCGCCAAGAGCCACCAGCTCGATCTTTAAATTCGAATTTACCGCAACCTCTTCGAAGGCCTGCTCAACATAGCCCCTGCGCTCAGCACGGACCGTATAGGCACCTACTCCGAGATTGCCAACCTGGAAGCTTCCATCCGCAGCACTTCTCGCCTCTGAGCCTTCCCGCTCACCATCTTCACGCTCTTTACCAACCCGGATCCGGGCACCCTCGATTGGATTACCCACGAGGTCGGTGACAATACCCGTAATGACATTCTCGGGCAGGAGCGTGATATTGAATGGAGTGTCCTTGTTCTCGATC
>CAZTRG010000247.1:0-4047 GCA_964615885.1 uncultured Planctomycetia bacterium
GATCGCTTCAACGTGTATGCCCTTGCCACAAAAAATAATATCCAACTCGCTGGCATGATTGCCAGCGAGGGAGCCAACAGTGTTACCTTGATGGACTTGAACGGACAGCAACGGCAGATCTTGCGAACCGACATCCAGTCACTGACCGGTTTGGGCCGTTCACTTATGCCTGAGGGATTTGAGCAGGTGTTAAGCAACCAGAATTTGGCTGACTTGATTGCCTATATCTACGCCTCCGCTCACCCGCCGAAATCGTTTGTCGGAAACAAGCCGGCCACCATCACTGAAAATGAAGACGGCGCCCTTTCACTCACTGCAGCAACAGCGGAGATTTACGGTGACTCGCTAATGTTTGAAGAAAAGTATGCGAACCTCGGTTTCTGGCGGACCGCCAACGACCGGGCCGCTTGGTCGATCAAAATCAAGCGTGCCGGCGTTTACAATGTCCACTTGAACTGGGCGCTCGATGGCAAGGCAAATACGAACCGACTCCAGTTGCGTATCGGTCAGAACGAAATCGTCCACGAAGTGGACAGCACCGGCACTTGGGATCGTTATGAGTCAGCGCACATCGGCACCATTGAAATCGACGAGGGCGATCAACGTGCCATCATGCAAGCCGTTCAACCCATCACAGGGTTCGTTATCGATTTAAAATCAATCAAATTAGTACGGAGAAGGAACTAGCCAACACTTGGCTTTTTTTGAGGCAAGTGAAAACCTCCGCCCACCCGATGATCATGTGACGCAACCGTCCCATAAACAAAATGAAGAAAACATTGCTGCCAATCGCTGTTCTGGCCACCGGCCTAATCGTCTCGGCCAATCTGTACGCTCAAGACTCCCGCTCAAAGTCCCGGAGAACGAGCATCCCCCGCCCTTTCCTTTACGCCTTCCCTGAAAAACCTGACGAGGCTCCACTGGCTGGTGTAAGGAAGTCGATGCTTCAGAAATTCGACACCAACAAGGACGGCTTCCTAAGCAAGTCCGAGCGGAACACTATGCGCCTGACCACGAAAAAGTTCTCGGATGAACGACATGACGAAATCCGGCAAGCTAGGGAACGCCGGAGCGGCCGAGAAGACAATTCCCCCAAGCCGCCGGAACGCTGGCTTGCGTTGTATGACAAAAACAAAAATGGGCGATTCGATGGGAACGAGTGGGACACCGCACGCAGCACCGAGATCAAGCGTGTCACCAAACGTTACGATGCCAACAAAAACCAAAAAATAGACGACAAGGAAAAACAGCGCATCATAGAGAATCTCAAGAAAAACAATTACAATCAGTATGACAATTACATTCGCTCGACCATTGCAGGACTTCGTGAGGAACGCTCCGGCAGCCAGGGCGAAGGCAGATCGCGCTGGAAACAGTTCGATACCAACGGTGACGGCAAAGCCAGCCGCGAGGAGCTCACCGCCATTCGCAAACACGAAAGCCAAGCTCAAGAAAAGCCATGAAATTTCGCCATTACGTCGCCGGCCTAATGATTTCGACCACGGTTGTGCTTGCCCAAGCAGCCAAACCAACCGTGGTAATCAACGAGTTCACCGCGATCAACGATTCGGGGCTCAGGGATGAAGAGGGCGATTTTTCAGACTGGATTGAACTCCACAACTTCGGCACAGAACCCGTCGACCTTACCGACGCCGCGTTGACAGACAGCCGCAAGCGCTTGGCCAAGTGGACCCTTCCTGAAATCAAGCTCGAGCCTGGTCAGTACCTAGTTGTGTTCATGTCGGGCAAGGATCGGCGCACCGCGGATGAACCGTTACACGCCAGTTTTGCCCTCCGCGGCAAGGGGGATTACCTCGGATTAATCGCCGGCGACAGGAAAACCGTAATCGATGAAATTGCCCCAAAATACCCGAATCAAAAAAAAGACATCTCCTACGGCATATTGCCGAACCAAGACGTTGACCAAGTAGAAAATCGAAAACGGGGCTTTCTGGTCCCCACCCCAGGTAAAGCCAACACCCAATCACTCGCTGGTACGGTGAAGCCAGTAAAATTCAATAAAAAACGCGGTTGGTACGAGCAATCGTTTCAACTGCAACTCACAACGAAAACCAAGGGTGCCAGTATCCGCTACACCCTAGACGGCACACACCCGACAACGGAAAACGGACAGGTGTATGAGTCCCCGGTTGATATCGCAAAGACTACCTCGTTCCGAACTGCAGCATTCAATCAGGGACACAAACCCTCCGCGCCAACGACTCGGACATTTCTCTTTTTGAACGATATCGTGAGGCAATCTCCCGACGGATTGCCACCGGAACATTTCCCCTTCTCCTGGGGCGATAACAAAGTTGATTACGGGATGGATCAGCGCATCGTGAACGACCCTCGTTTCGCGAAAGATCTCATCAAGGGTTTCCACTCTCTGCCCTCGTTTTCGCTGGTGATGAACCTCGACGACCTATTCGATGCTAGTCGTGGCATTTACGCCAACGCCGAATGGGACGGAAGAGAGGCCGAGCGCCCCTGCTCCATCGAGTTAATCAACCCGAACGGGGAAAAGGGATTTCAGATCGACTGTGGCCTCCGGATACGGGGTGGATTCAGCCGACGCCCCAACAACCCGAAGCACTCCTTTCGACTTTTTTTTCGCGACATCTACGGTCCGGCCAAGCTGCGCTATCCGCTATTCGGCGACAACGGGGCGAAGAAGTTCGACAACATTGATCTGCGCACATTCCAGAACTACTCATGGCATATCGGCGACAAGGAACGCACCATCTTCCTACGAGATCAATTCAGCCGTGACCTACAACTTGCGATGGGGCAACCGGCTGCGCGAGGCAAGTTCTATCACCTGTTTATCAACGGCCAATATTGGGGCGTGTACAACACCTGCGAACGCATCAAGGCCTCCTACGGTGCATCTTATCTTGGCGGCAAAAAGGAAAACTACGATGCCATCAAAAAGGGACGCACCTACCTAAAGAACCGCAACATGACCGTCAGCGTGATGGCCAACGACGGCAACCTCGATGCCTGGGGGCGGCTTTGCGACATCGCTCGCGAAGGCCGCGAGGCCAAAAAGACTTATTTCAAAATGCTCGGCAAAAACCCGGATGGCACAGAGAACCTTGATTACGAATGCCTCCTTGAGGTGGACAATCTGATCGACTATATGCTGGTAATTTTTTACGGGGGAAACTACGACGCGCCGGTCAGTGCATGGGGGCAAAATTTTGGTCCCAACAACTGGTACGGCATTCGCAAACGAAACAGCCAGGACGGCTTCCGCTTCTTCGTCTGGGATGCTGAACACACACTCCGCGATGTTCGTGAGGATCGCACCGGACCTTTTCCAGCCGGCAACCATTACTCCTCCGCTAACCCACAGTGGATCTGGCAGCAGTGTCTGGACAATGAAGAATTTCGGGCTCGCGTTGGCGACCGCATCCAGAAACACTTTTATAACGGAGGCGCCCTAACCCCGGACATGGTCCTTAAACAATTCCGTAAGCGAATCGATGAAATCGAAATGTCAGTCGTTTGCGAATCAGCCCGATGGGGTGACTCCAGCTACACGCCCTCCGGCGGCCGGGCCTCGACCGAACGCCCTCCCCGCAACCGCGACGACGACTGGATTCACGAGATTAATCGCCTGGTCGACGATTACTTCCCCGCGCGCAGTGAAATTGTTCTGTCACAGCTTTACCGTCACGGGGTGATTTCCGATGTCGCCGCTCCGGTATATCAACTCAATGGCGAAAAGTCTCAGGTTTCGATTCAAGCGGAGAACGGCGACCTGTTCGTCACCACCGATGGCAGCGATCCCCGACAGATCGGTGGCAAGCCTGCACCCACTGCCAAACGAATCAAGTCGAAAGAAACGACGCTACCCACGGATAAAACCATTCATGGCCGGGCCTTTTATAAGGGCGAATGGAGCGCATTGGTTAAAATATCCAAATAACCAAGCACTTGGCCAAGCGGGCGATCAACTCCCCTTTTCAATGCCTTTGAACCTAACCGTGCGCGTGTCCAACTCCCGGCCGGTCGGCTTGGACAAGCTCCCATACAAGTCCG
>CAZTRG010000248.1:0-12251 GCA_964615885.1 uncultured Planctomycetia bacterium
CGGGCTTGAGGCCGCGCAGGTGTGCCCAGGCGGTATTGTCATACGCCAGCAGGGTTTTTACCGGCGGGCTGGATGAGTTGAGCTGGTCGGGTGCCAGGCCGTAGAGCACCCGGAAAGAGCCTGCCCGCGCAGTGCGGCCCCAGACGCCCACCCCATCGGAGCTCAGCCGGCCGAGGATCGGCCCGTGGGTAATGAAGTTGGGGACTACGTCCTTGGCCGTGACGGCGGCCGGGGCCAGTATGATGAATGCTGTGACAAGGCAGTGGCGGATGGCGGAGCGCATATTGTTTCGACCTCGTTTTTCTCGGGTACCCTTCTGATTCAGCCCGCAAGGGGCGGCCCGCTATTCTATTCCGTCCGGGGGTAGGAAAGAAACCTTCTGCCGTAGAGGCTGTTCTGCGCTAAAGCTTCTTTGAACAACTGCAACCACCCCGCCGTGACGGGTATAATTTCCTGTCGACCTCTTTCTACTGCCGGGAAGCTCACTCAACATGAAAAAGAACGTCTGCATCCTCCTCCTGCTCTGCGGCCCCCTGGCTGCCGCCGGTCTTTATTTCCTGTTTCCGGCCGCTGTACGTGGGGCGGCCCAGGCCAAGGGCGCGAAGGTCCTCAGCGATGAGGTCTTTCACCTGGGCAACGACGAGAAGAAAGACTGGAAGGCCTTTACCCGCGCCAAGCCTCATGACGGCAAGAAGATCACCGTACGGTTCAGTGCTGAGCCGAACAAATCGGAGAGCGCACTGGAGCTGCGGTCCGGGGATGTGAACTCAAAATCCGGCGTCACCCTGAATTCGCGGCGCCTCGGCAGCCTGGTGAAGGGCAAGGGGGGCAAGGGCGAGAATGTTCAGTATTTCAAGGTGCCGGCGGGCCTGCTGAAGAAGACCGGCAACGTGCTCGTGGTGGCCTACGAAGAAAAGACCACTGATGATTTTTACGTCGGCCCCTTTGTTCTCCACTCGCGTTCGGTGGCGGCCATGAAGCGCCTGGCAGAGGGCGAGGTGTTTGTCACCTCGAAGGAGCAGCCGGGGAAGGGGCTGCCCTGCCGCCTGAGCATTGTTCGCCTGGTGACGAAGCGGGCGAAGATCGTCGAGGAGCCTGTGGAGGTCAAGCTCGACAAGAGCACGAAGCTTGCGTTCCGCAAGGGTACGGTCTATACCCTCGACGGGAGGCTGAGCCTGGCTCTCAAGGCGGGCAAGTACAGGATCTACGCGACCCGTGGTTTTGAGTACGGGCTGGGCAAGGCGCGGGTCGATGTGTCACCTGCGGAGAAGAGGCGGGTCGAGCTGGTTCTCGAGCGCGAGGTCGCCACCACGGGTTATCTCGCCGGCGACACCCATATTCATACCCTGACCTATTCCGGCCACGGCGATGCCAGCGTTGCGGAGAGGGTGGTGACGATCGCCGGGGAGGGTGTCGAGCTGGCGATCGCCACCGACCACAACCATCATACCGACTACAGCTCCTGGAGCTCGAAGGCGGGCTCAGGCAGCCATTACCAGTCGGTGGTCGGTAATGAATTCACCACCTCTATCGGCCATTTCAACGCCTTCCCCATCGAGAAAAAGGCGAAGCCGGCGAACCACAAGCACTCTGACTGGGATAAATTGCTGAAGGCTGTACGGGCCACGCCCGGGGTCCGGGTGGTGATCTGCAACCACCCGCGCCGCCAGGGCTTCAAGAAGGGCCCCTGGGGCAAGATCGGGCTGGACCCGGTCACGGGCCAGTTCAAAGACGGACGGCAGTGGCTCGGCCTCGATGCGGTGGAGGTGATTAACGGCAAGACCCTCGAGAAAGATGCCTACGAGAATTTCGCAGACTGGTTTGCGCTGCTCAACGCAGGCCATCGCCTGACGGCTGTTGCCGGCAGCGATTCACACACGGTCGCCCAGCCGGTCGGCCATTGCCGGACCTATATTCGCAGCTCGACCGATGATCCGGGCAGGATCAATGTGGCGGAGGTGGTCGAGAACATCCTGGCGGGAAGGGTTCTTGTGAGCATGGGGTTGCTGGCAGACGTAAAGGTTAACGGCAAGTTTACCGCCGGGGATCTCGCCACCGGTGTCGGTGAGGACCTCGAGGTGGAGGTGGAGGTCCGGGGGCCGCGCTGGGCGCGTGCCAGCCGGGTTGCTCTTTTCTTCAACGGCCGCAAGGTGCGCGAGGAAAAGATCGAGCACTCATCCGATGCCGTCATCAAGTACAGGGATCGCTGGGTCTTTGGAGGGCCGTCGAAAGATATCCACCTGGTGGCCATTGCCACCGGGCCCCCGCTCGAGAACTCCTACTGGAGCCCTCCCCAGGACGACCGCTACGTCATCGGTGCGACCAACCCGGTCTGGATCGATGGCGATGGGGACGGAAAGTATTCCGCCCCCGGGGATTATGCCCGGGCACTGGTGGCTGAATGCGGCACCGACGGGGTCGCCCTGGCCAAGGCGCTCAGGGTGCACGATGAGGTGACCGCCATCCTGGCGGCCGGACTCTTCAGGAGCAACCTCGAGAAGATCCTCGGGGATGTTTACTCGCGCCTGCAGAAGAGGTCCAACACGGAGTTCGAGGAGTTCATTGAGAGCTGCAACTCCTTCCGGGGCGAGGCCTTCAAGAGCTATGCGAAGACCCTGGGGCCCCTGGACCTGCTCAAGAAACCCTCCGCCGCTGCCGGGGAGAATAAGAAAAAGAAATAAGAGCCGGCTGGAATATTTCGCCTGCGGCAGGCTCTTGCATCCGGGCGGGCGCTAGTTCAGGATGGAAGGCATGAAATATCGAGGCATATTACTCCCGGTGATGGCGGTGGCGTTGTTTTGTTTCGCGGGTTGCGGCGGCGATGAGCCCGACTGGAAAGAACAGTCCGGAGCCGATGCTGCTTCTTCGCCGGGCGAGCCCGGGTCCGCTGCGCAGGCCGGAAAAATCGAGGATTCCAAGGAGGAGGTAGCAGGCGTGGAGCAGGAACCCGCTGAGGTCGCCCCTGACTGGGCGAAACTGACAGAAGAAGAGTGGCGCGAGCGACTCTCTCCCGAGGCTTTTTACGTTCTGCGGCAGAAGGGTACCGAGCCGCGCTATACCGGCAGCTACCACAACAACAAGCTGCCCGGCCGCTATGTCTGCGCCGGCTGCGGGACGGAGCTGTTTTCTTCACAGGAGAAGTATGATTCCGGAACCGGCTGGCCAAGCTTCTGGTCGCCCGTGGAGGATGAGAACGTGGCAACCGCAGCTGACAACAGCTTCTTCTCCCGCCGCACCGAGGTTCTTTGCGCGAAGTGCGACGGCCATCTCGGCCATGTATTCGATGATGGACCCGCCCCTACCGGGCTTCGCTATTGCATCAATGCCGTCAGCCTGAAATTTGTTGAGGCCGGGAAAAAAGAGGCCGGGAAAAAAGAGGGCGGTGAAACAAGCGGTGAAACAACGAGCGAGCCCTGATCTCACGGGGCCATCCCCTGCTCGAAAAGCTCATTACCTGCCCCAGGAGGTTCATCTTGAGAAGTCTTGCCCTGCTCGTCCTTTTGTTCTGCAGCCTGGGAGTCTCTTCCTGCCGGCTTGCCGATTCTTCGGCGCGAGCCGGGTCCATCACGGTTGACTGGATCTACAGCGAGGAAGGGCGCGATGCGGCTGCGATTCCCTCCTTTGCATGGCTTTCAGATGGGACAGCCATCCTGCATGACCGCCGCCTCCCGGTGAGTGAGCGGACACTCGAACGCTTTGATCCGGCCAGCGGTAAGAGGACTCCGCTTATCGATGGGGCCCGGGTCCTGGAGCAGTTCGAGGAGCTGCTTGGCGAAGGCAAGGGCCCTGCTGTCCTGGGGTGGCCGGTGGCGCTGGACCCGGCCGGCCGCCGGGGGGTCTATCTCATTGGCGGTGATCTCTTTGCCCTCGAGCTCTCGAACTCGAAGCTCAGCCGGATTACCGAAACAGAGGCGGCGGAAAAATCTCCACGCTTCTCGCCTGATGGCACCAGGCTGGCCTTCGTTCGAAATGGCGATCTCTATACCTGGGATCTTGAGAAGCGCAAGGAGCGGCGCCTGACCAGCGATGGCTCCGACACCCTGCTCAATGGCACCCTCTCCTGGGTTTACTGGGAGGAGGTCTTCTCCCGTCGTGACCTTGGCTACTGGTGGTCGGAGGACTCCACCGCCCTGGCCTACCTGCGCACCGATGAGTCGGCCGTAACGGAGATGATCTACCAGGGCTTCGAGCCGAACATCCCTGCTCTCACGCGGCAGCGCTATCCGAAGACCGGCGGCGTAAATCCGACCGTTCGCCTCGGCGTGCTGGAGCTCTCCAGCGGCGAGACGACCTGGGTTGATCTCTCCGGCCATGAGCATGAATACATCGTCCGGGTCAACTGGCTCAATGACAGCCGCCGCCTTGCGGTGCAGACCATGAACCGCCTGCAGACCCGCCTCGATCTTTTCTTTGCCGGCCGCGCAGACGGCAAGACCGAGCATATCCTCACCGAGCGGGATAAGGGCTGGGTTAATATCCACGATGACCTCTACTTCCTCAAGGAGAGCCAGCGCTTTCTCTGGGCCTCTGAACGAAGCGGCTATATGCATCTCTATCTCTACGATATGAAGGGCAAGCTGCTCGGTCCGGTCACCAGCGGAGACTGGGCGATTCGCTCCGCTGCCGGTGCCGTCTCCTGGCTGCGCCAGGCGGTACACGCGATTGACGAGGATGGTGGGTGGGTCTATTTCACCTCGATCCGCAAGTCCTCTATCGAGAAGCACCTCTACCGCGTGCGGTTTGACGGGAGCGGTCTTGAGCGCCTGACGAAAGCAGACGGCACCCATGGTGTCGGCTTCAGTCCTGATGGAAAGTACTATTTTAACCAGCACTCCAGCAGCTCGAAGCCGCCCTCGCTCTCACTGAATGCAGCCGATGGCCGCCGGGTGAACCTGCTCGCGCCTGCGCGAGAGGGCATCTTCAGGTCCCTGGGGATGCGTGCGGCGCAGCATTTCTCCATCAGCACCTCAGACGGTTTCAAGATGCCTGCGCAGCTTCTCAAGCCGCCCGGTTTCAACCCGGGGCGTAAATACCCGGTGATCATGCATGTCTATGGAGGCCCTGCAGCCCCGGTGGTGAAGAACGCCTGGCCCTCAAGGACCTACTTTGACCAGGTCTTGCTGAATCACGGCTACGTGGTCTTCCGCTGTGACAACAGGAGCGCCACCGCCAGGAGCAAGGCGCTGGAGAACGGGATCCTCCATGATGCCTGGGGAAGCGGCGAGCTGTCTGACCTGCTGGAGGCCATCGCCTGGCTGAAATCCCAGTCCTGGGTCGATCCGGGACGTGTCGGGATCTGGGGCTGGAGTGGTGGCGGCTCTTTCACCCTGCGTGCCATGACGGGCAGCGGTGAGTTCAGGGCCGGGATCTCGGTCGCCCCCGTCACCGACTGGGACTATTACGACACCATCTGGACCGAGGCCTTTATGAAGCGCCCCCAGGACAACCCCGAAGGCTATGAGCGCACCTCCATTGTTCGCAAGGCCCCCGAGCTGCAGGGCAGCCTCCTGATCGTTCACGGAACCCACGATGACAATGTCCATCCTCAGAACACCCTGCACTTCATCAACGAGCTGATCCGTGCCGGTATCCAGTTTGAGATGATGCTCTACCCGGGGCGCAAGCACGGTATCCGCGATGCGCCGGCCCGCCGCCACCTCTACAAAAAGATGCTCGCCTTCTGGAAGAGCAAGCTCTGAGCCGGCTTCATTGCCCGGAGGGCGGGTGGAGGCCGACCAGCAGGTCTTCAACGATTTTTCCGCCGACGAGATGTTCCTCGATGATGCGGTCGAGGTTCTCAGGCCCGCAGTTGGAATACCAGGCCCCCTCGGGGTAGACCACGGCGACAGGCCCACCGTAGCAGACCCGCAGGCAGTTGGCCTTGGTTCGCTGGATGCCTCCCTGTTCGGAGAGGCCAAGCTCCTTGAGCCGGCCCTTGAGATGGTCCCAGGCCTCGAGGGATTCATCCCGCCCGCAGCACTTGGGCTTGGCCTGGTCGCAGCAGAGAAAGATGTGCCGCCGGGAGCCGGGAATCCCCAGCTCCTCCATGATGTTCTGTTGCTGTCGGATCGTGTCGCGGTCCTGCGTCATTTTTCCTTTCCTGGTCTCTGGATCCCGTGCTTGCGAAGCCGTGAAACAAGGGTGTTGCGGTTGCGGACATCGGCAAGGCGTCCTGCTGCCGAGAGGTTCCAGGCAGCTTTCTCAACGAGCTGGAGCAGGTAGTCGTGTTCGGCCTCCTGCCATTGCCGGTCAAAATCTTCAAGCCGGGGCAGCTCACCTTCCGCGGCGGGAGCCGCTGCCGGGGCTGCGGCTTTCTTCCCGGGTATTTTTTCTGGTTCGAGTCCGGGCAGGATGAGAGCGAGAGCTTCAGCGTCGATGCGCTCGTCTTCGCCCAGGATGACGAGCTTCTCCACCGAGTTCTCCAGCTCGCGCACATTGCCCCTCCAGGGCGCAGCCTCGAGCAGGGCCATGGCATCCTCCGTGAAGCTCATGAGCGTCCGGCCGGAGCGCTCACAGGCCTTCTCAAGGAAAAGCATGGCGAGCGTAGGGATGTCCTCCTTTCTTTCACGAAGGGGGGGCATCTCGACGGGAACGACATTGAGGCGGTAAAAGAGATCTTCCCGGAAGGAACCTTTTTTTACCGCTTCACGGATCGGGGTGTTGGTTGCTGCGAGGATCCTTACATCCACCTTGCGCAGCTTGTTTTCTCCCACCTTGCGGATCTCGCCCTCCTGCAGGACGCGCAGGAGCTTGGCCTGCAGGTCGAGCGTGGTGTTGGAGATCTCATCGAGGAAGAGGGTTCCTCCATCGGCCTCCTCGATCAGCCCGGTACGGTCGTGTACGGCTCCGGAGAAGGCACCCTTGAGATGCCCGAAGAGCTCGCTCTCAAGCAGGTTTTCCGGCAGCGCCCCGCAGTCGACGGTGACGAAGGGTTTTGAGCTGCGGGTGCTGGCATAGTGGACCGCGCGAGCAACCATGCTCTTGCCGGTTCCGGTTTCCCCGGTTACCAGGATGCTGACATCGGAGCGGGAGACCTTCTCGAGGAGGTGCGCGAGCTGCTGCATCGGCTCGGAGTTGCAGACCAGGTTCTGGAACCGGTAGCGGGTCTCGACCTCTTTGCGGAGATAGAGGTTTTCCTGCTTCAGGCTTTTCATCAGGTTGGCATTGTCGATAGCGATGGCGGCCAGCTGGGCGAAGGAGACCAGGAAGTCGAGGTCATCGGTTGAGAAGCTGTCGGTGCCTCTCCCGTCTACGTAGACGGCCCCCAGCACCTCGTCACGGACACTCAGGGGCACGCACATCAGGGTCTGGATATTGAAGGAGATGATGCTGTCGCGTTCGCGAAAGCGTTCGTCGGAGCTGGCATCGGTGGCCAGCACCGGGTTGCCGCCGGCGGTTACATCCTCGATGACGCTCTGGCAGATCTCGGTAGCGTCGCTCACCGACTCGTGCTGCATCCCTCGAACCGCCCGGATGGTCAGAGAGCTGTCGCGGTCGCGCAGCAGGATCAGGCCCTTGCCGGCACGCGTGGTCTCTATGGCGAGCTCGAGCAGGCGGTCGAGCAGGGGGTCGAGGTCAACAATGGCGTGGAGGCTCTTGGCAATCTCGTAGAAGGACCGCTCCCGGGCATCGGCCTCTACCCTCATGCGGGTCAGCAGCTCGGCATGCTTGCGGTCGATTCTCCTGTGCAGGGCAATCCCCTCCATGAAGGCGCTGCGGAGCTCGGGGTCCTCGAAGGCATCCGCTTTTTCGCGAAGGAGTGTATAGGCTCTTCGCAGGGCGGCATCCGGATCCCCGGTTTTCTGGCCACTGGAATGAAGCGCAGCAAGGGTGCGGTGGTGGATAAACCAGGCCTCCTGGGAGCCTTCGAGCCAGCCGGGTTGCTCATCCAGCAGGGCAACGGCCCTTGCGGAGACCTCGACGGCCTCCTCCAGGGCGTTCTTTTCGATGAGAATCGCTCCCCGAAGCGCCAGGCCTTCAATGATGGAGTTTTTTGCCCCGGCCTCTCTGGCGATCTTGATGGCTGAGTCAACCTCGCCAAGCGCCTTGACGGCATCGCCAAGCTGGAGGTGGAGACGGGCTGCAGCCATGCAGGTCTCCAGCTTCTGCCGGCTGCCGCCACCTTCGGACGCGGCATCCCGGGCGCGCTCGAGATGCTTCTGCGCTTGCGCGGTTTCTCCGCGAGAGGTGGCGATGCTGGTCAGCCGGCATTCATTGATCGCCAGGGATGGCTTGTTTTCAACCTCGGCGGCAATCTCTACGGCCTGTTTCAACAAGGGCTCAGCCTTCTCGAACTTCCCGATTCGCAGCCAGACGGCCCCGAGGTTGCCGAGATCGGTTCCGATGCCCTGGCGGTTGGCCAGCTCGCGGCGAATCTGCAGCGCCTCGCTGATGAAGTCGAGGGCCCTCTCCAGGCGTCCCATCTCCGTATAGACAAGACCAAGGTTGACCAGGTTGCCGGCCTCTCCGCTGCGCAGCCCGATCTTCCGGAAGGTTTTCAGCGAGCCCTTGAAGGACTCCTCGGCAGCCTCGAGCTCTCCCCGGTCCAGGTGGATGAGGCCGATGTTCGATTCGAGGGCACCGGCCCTCTGGCTGTCACCCAGCTGGCGGCGGATCGCCAGCGCACCCTCCATCTCTGCCAGCGCCTTGTCGTAGATTCCCTGCAGGTAGTGCCCCGAGCCCATCAGCTGCAGGCATTCAGCCCGCAGCTCGAGATCTGCCAGCTTCTCCGCCGCCTGCAGGGCCTCCTCCAGCGAGCTCTCTGCCTCGGTATATTGCGCCAGGAAGAGCAGGAACATTCCCCTGCGGGTCAGGAGCCGGACCTCCAGAGAGCCCGAGGCCGTTCCGGACCCGAGCATTTCATCCAGCTTCTCCAGCGCGTCTCTTCGTTTGCCGATGGAGTCGAGGTAGAGGGCCTCGCGCAGGGTGACCTCGCCGGACTGCCCGGCATCTCCGAGTCCTGCTGCAAGCTCACGGAGGCGGCCGAGCTCTTCAAGCTGCCGGTCCTTTTCACCCAGGCGGCTCCAGACCTCTTCGCGCAGGAGGTGGCAGGAAAACTGCTGTGGGGGTGCGGTGCTGCCCTCCAGGGCCCGGCCACGCCAGGTGGCGGCCTCCCGGAGCCCGCCCCTGCGCAGGGCACGGCGCCCCGAGTTCTCCAGGAGATCACCGGAACGTTCAGGATGGTCGGAGAAGAACAGGTGGCGGGCCAGCTCTTCAAGCGGCGGCTCGCCCGTGCCGGAGTGTTCCTCTTGAAGCCAGCCGGCTGCCAGGGTGTGCAGGCGGCGGCGGGTATCCTCTTCAATTGCGGTATAGGAGGCCTGCTCGAGTGCGGCGTGGGCGAAGGCAAAGCGGCTCCCTTCCCTTTTGAGCAGCTGGTCGAGAACAAGCCCGTCGAGAGCGGGCGGAAGAGAGGCGGGGTCATCGGTCTCTCCGGGTGTGTTTTCAAAGGCAAGCAGGGAATAGAGCTCCTTGGAGGTGAAGGGCCTTGCCAGCACGGCCGCGGCCTCGATGACCTGTTTCCTGGAGCCGCTGAGGCCCTCGATGCGCCGGCGGGCGGCGTCCTCAAGCGAGGCGGGAATAGGAGCCTCGATACCGGTCTTGAGCGTCCAGGTGGCTCCACGGCGTTCAAATCCTCCCAGCTCCCCGAGCAAGCGGAGATATTCTTCAATGTAGAAGGGGTTTCCGGCTGTGTCGCGGTGCAGGCGCGCCTGCATCTCTTCGGGGATCCCGGCGCTGTGCCCGAGCAGGCGCTCGGTATAGGCCGAAAGCTCTTCGGCGGCGAGCCCCTCCAGGCTGGCTCTCTCCAGGGTGCCGGGAATGTCGAAGAGCTTCTCGAGAGTACGGGTGAACACGAGATCCTCCTCTCCATCCAGCCGGCAGGAGAGAAAGAGCTGTAGCTGCCGGGCGGTCCCTTTCTGCGCGGTTCGCCGCGCAAGGTAGGCGAGGGTGTGGAGGCTGAGGCTGTCGGCCCATTGCAGGTCGTCGATGATGATGGAGCAGGATTGCTGTCTTGCGACCTCATCGAGAAGGTTGGCGACCCGGAAATGGAAACTTTCCAGCGAAGCTCCAGCAGCGGTGGGGGAGGGGTCCTCCTGGAGGTCGTGGAGGAAAGCCTCGAGCTGCGGGAGGAGCTCATCCTCGTCGTCTTTTTCGGCGGCGATGCGCTCCAGCAGCCTGTAAAGGAGCGCGCCGGGGCCGTCTTCCTCGCGGCAGCTTTCCAGGTGGACTGCTGCGTCGCGCACCTGTGCCCGGACCTGCAGCTCGCGCAGCAGGCGTGTTTTCCCCATCCCGGTCGGGCCCAGGAGAAGCGCCCCGGCGGGCCCCTCCCTGTCGGTATTCTCCAGGAGCTCCAGGAGCCGGGCGAGAAGCTTCTCCCTTCCAACGAAGACGGAGGAGAAGGCCGGCTGTGAAGGGCGGCTCCGCTCGGAAGCCCCCGGCAGAGACTGTCTCACCTCTTCTGCTGAAACGGGCCGGTCCCGGGTGTCTTTTTCCAGCAGCTGCAGGGCCAGCTGCCGGTAGGGTTCCGCGATGGCCTCCGGCTTGCCGGGCGGGCTCTCAAGATGGGCGCGGATGACCTCCTCGGCCCGCTTGCCGCTGAAGGGCGGCTCGCCGGTGAGGAGCTCCCAGAGGATGACCCCAAAGGAGTAGAGGTCACTGCGGGGCGTCAGCGCTTCGCCCCTCAGGCTCTCGGGGCTGAGGTACTCGATCGTTCCCGAGATCTCATCGCTGCCGGCTCCGGCGGCCCGGGAGAGGCCGAAGTCGATGAGCTTGACGAGTGGTTTTTCATCCTCGCGGCAGACGAGGACATTCTGGGGTTTCAGGTCACGGTGGACAAGTCCCCGGGAGTGGATGTAATCGAGAGCTGCAAGCACCTGGTCAAGAATCTCCTGCAGCTCGCTCGATTTCCCCCGCTCAGTGGTTTCGGGAAGGTTCCCGGCGAGGTAGTCCAGGAGGGTCTCACCTTTGAGCAGCTCCATGGTGAAATAGCGTAGCCCGTCGGTGGTGGTGCCGTAGTCGTAGACCCGGACCAGGTTGGGGTGGGCGTGCGAGGCCAGCAGCCGGAACTCATCGCCGGCCAGGGAGGACATCGAGGCGGAGAGGTCTTCATTGAGGACCTTGATCGCCAGCTCACGCTTTTCAACAGAGTCAAAGGCCCGGTAGACCTTCCCGCTGCCACCCTTGCCCAGGGTTTCAAGAATGCGATAGCGACGCGCCTTGCCCAGCAGCTTCATCGGTTCACCAGTATGGAATACAGGGCCTCAGTTCCGCACAGCGACGGATTGTAACATAATGACAAAGATCTTGTCAGAATGGCAGCAGCCCGCATTTTCACCAGCTCAGGCGCCGATGACGGTGTTTTAGCTTAAACCGCCAGGAGCACCACCAATTGAGGCCTTGAGAGCCGTTTGAGAGGCTGCCTGCCCGTCCAGGGGCGTTTTCTAGTTACCCGCTGCTGCCCGGGCTTCGCGACTGCGGCGCCTGGCATCGAGGTAGGCCTGGTAGCCCCGGCGCACCTGGCCGGGTCTTGTTGCCAGCTTGAGAAGGGCCTGCTTGCTCCCGATCTCGACGCCACGGCTGTCCAGCACCGAGGCGGCCTGGGTGGCAACGGCCTGGTCGTACTTCTCAAGCTTGTCGAAGATGGCATCGAGAGAATCCTCGACGGAGTCGGCCAGCAGGGTGGCCTGCTCCCGGGGGCTGCTCCATTTCCCGTCGAGGTCGCCGTCGATCCGTACCGCCCCGGTGGAGCCGAAGAGATAGGGTTTCCAGTCGGGCGTTACGGGCTGGTAGGTCCTGGCGATCGGGTGAAAGGGGAAGGCATCGCTCTGGCCGGTGGCGGCGGCGCTGAGATGGACATCGTGGGAGGGCCGGGGGATCGTCCAGGTGTGTTTCCACTTGCTGCCGGCGCGCCCGGCGTCCTTTTTTTCGATCGTGGCCTGGCGGATGACTGAGCCGTTGCTGAAGAGCTCTATCCTGGCGGGGCGTGACCAGGAGGGGCCGAGCACCTCGACCTCAACGCGGAGCTCATCCCCCGGTTTCACCATGGCACCGGGGCCGTGCTGAGCGTCAACCCGGATGCGGGTCAAGAGTCCGAGGCACACCGACACACGGCCGGCTATGAGGTTGTCGACGGCGGTGGCGACGTCGATTTTTCCGGGCTGGCTGTCATCGCAGGCAACATAGGTTCTTCCCTGTCCGACGATCTTGGCCGAGACCTCGTGAGAATCGCTCGAGCCAATGGGGGTGATCCGGTG
>CAZTRG010000249.1:0-3031 GCA_964615885.1 uncultured Planctomycetia bacterium
TCAGCTATGGCCAGAGCGATGAGTTCGGCTTCAAGGCGGCTGTCGACAAGACAAGCGTGCACGACTTCAACTCAACCCTGCTCCACCTCATGGGCCTCGACCACGAGCGCCTGACCTTTTATCACAACGGCCTCGAGCGCAGGCTGCCCAACGTCCACGGACACGTGGTCACCGCTGTGCTGGCCTGAAAAGGCCCATCCCGAGCGGCACCGGCACCCGCTGGAAATACGCTGCCCTCCGCAGCCAAGATCCTGAGTGATCCAGGGCTTCCCCTGTTGTATTATTCACGTGCAAAGCTGCCGGCTCTCGCCTGTCTAACTTCATTCCTTTAAACCGGATAACCCGCATGCCGACCAGGCAAACGATCTCCCTCTTCTTTGTAATCCTGGCGATTTCAGGAAATTCCTCCGCCGCCGGAGAAGACGTCGACTTCAGTCGCGACATTCTTCCCCTGCTGTCGGACAACTGCTTCAAGTGCCACGGGCCCGATGAGGCGAATCGCAAGGCGAAGATGCGGCTCGACAAGCACGAGCCCGGCATCGAGAAAGAGAAGAACGGCCGCGCCACCATCTTTCCCGGCAAGCGCTCCCAGAGTGAGCTCTACAGCCGAATCTCCTCCGCTGATCCGGATGAGAGGATGCCGCCGCCCGATACCGGCAAGACCCTCACCAAGGCCGAGATTGAGCTGATCGCTAAATGGATCGATGGCGGCGCAAAATGGGCCGGGCACTGGGCCTTCGAAACGCCCAAGGCGCAGAAGGTTCCCGAACCCGCCAAGAACTGGCGGGCAAACAATCCTATCGATCATTTCATCCATGCCGCGCTGACACCTGCCGGGCTTTCCCCCCAGGAGGGTGCCTCGAAGGAGACCCTCATCCGGCGGGTAACCCTGGACCTGACAGGTCTCCCCCCAACGCTGAAAGAGGTCGATGACTTCCTGGCCGACAAATCTGAGAAGGCCTACGAGAAGGTTGTCCAGCGACTCCTGGACTCCCCCCGCTACGGCGAGCACATGGCGCGCTTCTGGCTCGACGCAGCCCGCTACGGTGACACCCACGGCCTGCACCTCGACAACGAGCGATCCATCTGGCCCTACAGGGACTGGGTCATCGATTCCTTCAACTCTAACCAGCCCTTTGACCGCTTCACCGTCGAACAGCTCGCCGGTGACCTCCTGCCGAATTCAACCCTCGACCAGAAGGTCGCTACCGGCTTCAACCGCTGCAACGTCACCACCGGCGAGGGCGGCTCGATCGATGATGAATACTATGTGCGCTACGCGGTCGACCGGGTGGAGACCACCGCAACTGTCTGGCTCGGCCTCACCGCGGGCTGTGCCGCCTGCCACGACCACAAATTTGACCCGCTCAGCCAGAAGGAATTTTACCAGCTCTTCTCCTACTACTTCAGCCTTACCGAGCGGGCCATGGATGGTAACAAGCTCCTTCCTCCCCCCATCGTCAAGGCTCCAACCAGGATCCAGCGCACCCAGCGCAAAGAGCTGGAAAAGAAATCGGCGGAGGTCGCGGCCAGGATCAGCAAGTTGCTGGCAGCCACCGGCTACAAGGATCCCAGCCCGAATGAGAAGCTTGGCGACCTCGGAGAGCAGGAGCGCGTCTGGATCGATGAGGAGCTACCGGCCGGCGCCAAGCCCCAGGGGAATGACGCCCCGCCCTGGAAATTCGTACAGGGCCCCAAGCACCCGGTCTACAGCGGCAAGAAATCACACACCAGGGTCAGCACCAGCGATGCAATCACCCAGCATTTCTTCACCGATGCAAAGGACCGCCTCAAGATCACCGAGAACTCGAAGCTCTTCACCTACGTTTATCTCGATCCGGCAAAGCCGCCGAAGACCATCCAGCTGCAATTCAACGACGGCACCTGGGAACACAGAGCTACCTGGGGCGAAGACAAGGCCTTCAAGGCGGGAAATCACGGAGCCGCCAACCACCAGATGGGCAAGCTCCCCGAGACCGGCAAGTGGATCCGGCTCGAGGTTGCGGCCAAGGCTGTCGGGCTCAAACCCGGAGCGCAGCTCAACGGCTGGGCCTTTACCCAGGTCAACGGTACCGTCCACTGGGACAAGGCCGGAATCGTGACCCGGGCGCTCTCTCCCAAGCAGCGCCGCTCGCAGTACGCCTGGGAGCAGTTCAGCGCCAGGGACAACTACGCAGGACTGCCGGGTGAGATCCAGAAGATCCTCAAGCTCAGCCGCGAAAAGAGAAGCGCTGAACAGAAATCGCGGCTGACGGCCCACTACCTGCGCAATGTCCACCCAGACAGCGAGGGAAGGACCCGCAAGCACCTTGTCGAGCAGGCAAAGATCAAGAAGCAGCTCGCTGAGATGGAGAAATCCATGCCCTCGAGCATGGTGATGGAAGACCGCAAGTCTCCCCGCCAGGCCTATGTGCTCGAAAGGGGACAGTATACCGAGAAGCGTGAAAAGGTCTCCTCGGCGGTACCGGCCTGGATTGCCCCCCCGGTCAAAGATGCCCCGGCCAACCGCCTGGGCCTCGCCCAGTGGCTGGTGCAACCCAGCCACCCGCTGACCGCCCGGGTAACCGTCAACCGCTTCTGGCAGCAGTTCTTCGGTACAGGGCTGGTTCGAACCTCGGAAGACTTCGGTGTCCAGGGCGAGCACCCCTCCCACCCCGAGCTGCTTGACTGGCTGGCCATGGACTTCGTGAGCTCGGGCTGGGATGTAAAACGCTTCCTCGCCCAGATCGTCCTCTCCGCGACCTACCAGCAATCCTCAAAGATCGACAAGAACAAGCTGGCTGCTGACCCGGAAAACCGGCTGCTGGCGCGCGGTGCCCGCTTCCGGCTCGATGCCGAGGTGATCCGCGACCAGGCCCTTGCCGTCAGCGGGCTGATGAACCAGCAGATCGGCGGCAAGAGCGTCAAGCCCTACCAGCCGGCGGGCCTCTGGAAGCCGGTCGGCTTCGGCGGCAGCAACACCTCGGTATTCAAGCAGGACAAGGGCGACAAGCTCTACCGCCGCAGCATGTACACCTTCTGGAAGCGCACC
>CAZTRG010000250.1:0-7043 GCA_964615885.1 uncultured Planctomycetia bacterium
AAGTGCTTGCGGACACGGTCGGCAAAGCGCAGACGGAATTCGGGGTTGGCGCGCAGGGCCGTGTAGAGGCGGCTCGGCTTGTTGTTGTTGCTGAGGCCGGTGCGGTCGCGGTTGAGGATAATATCAAGATCGGGCTGTGGCGGAGGGGGATTGTTCTGGTGGCGGGAGATGATCAGCTCTGAGTCCCAGCAGAAGAACTGGTAGCCCGGTCCGCCTTCGCGCCGGCTGCCTGCGTACCAGTTGTGGCCGTCCCAGTCATCGTTGCCGACATAGAAATTCAGCAGCATGTAGTCGATGAGGTTGTCGACATCGAGCAGCTCTCGGATCCTTGCGTAGCCGGCAGCCGATGAGACTCCCGAATTGGCGATGCTCATCATCCTGTTCCAGTTGGACAGGTTGCCGTCGACGGCGGTGGTGACGTTCTGGGTGTCGTAATCCTCGCGCTCCCCTCCATCATAGGCTGCCATGAAGGGAGCCGAGGGACGCTCGTGGAGATTGTAGAAGCCCCAGTACAGCCCGTTGAGGTAGACGTGGACAAAACGCCCATGCGGGGAAGGCTGGCCCATGGCCAGCTGGCTGTCGCGGACGAACTGGTCGCGCAGGTACTGGGCCCTGGGATTCTGGTACCAGTGCCAGTGGGTCCAGGAGTTGTTGAAAAAAGCTCTGAGGACGACGGTGTCGAACTCATCGGTCGCGTTCCCGCCCTCCGGCTGGTCCCTGAAGAGGGGATAGCGAAGCTTGCCGGGGCCGTAGTCGCGCTTGAAGAGGAGCCGGAAGGAGTGTTTTGGAAAATTAGGCGAGCGGCTGGAGCCGCCCTGGATCCGGATGCCGCAGTTGACCTGGAAGCCTTCCTCGCCTCCCTGGGGATCAAAGAGCTCCACGGAGGCCGGCCGTTCCCAGCCGACGCCCTCGGCCTGGGAGTTGACGTAGATTCCGCGCGAACCGAAGAGGTCGTTGCGGTCCATGGTGATCGACAGCGTGGGAATGTCCTTGAGGTCATCGACGATGCTCTCACGGTAGACGCCGTCAAAGAGATCGTTTTCACCGACGACCTCGGGGTCCATCTCGTAATCGGCCGGCCTGCCGGACCAGCTCGAGGGATAGCCGGGATGGGTGTTGTCCTGGCGCACCACCTGCGCAAGGAAGACGTAGGTGTGAGTCATGACGTCGGAGGGTTCGTAGCCTTCACGGAAAGAGGCGGCCCGGACCGTTCTTGTCCCGGTGATCTCGATGGGGCCCCTGTAGGGAGCGCCGTCATTGGGGCCCGCAGGCGCGGAGCCGGCGGTGGTGAAGCGAATCACCGCGAGTGGATCGGGGGATGAGAGCTCCAGGGTGAAGGGCTCCTCGTAGCAGCCGCGCTCGACGCTGAAGGCGGGGGAGTCCAGGAAGCCGATGACCGCAGCTCCGTTCGGCTCTCCCGGGGTCGGCCTGGTATAGTAGCCCTCGCGGCCGAGGCTGTCCCGTCCATAGGAGACGTCCTCGAACTGGCGGGGGTAGCCGGGGGAGAATTCAGAAAGCACGGTCACTCCATCGGGAGCGACGAGGGCCAGGTATTCACCGTCGGAGCGCAGCCTGAAGCTGGTGTGGAGGGGCAGCTCAGCGGCGGGCTCGCCGGCCTCGATCCCTGCGGCAAAGACGACGGCGTATCCCCGTGGAGGGATGATGAGCTCGGGGAAGCGCCAGCGGTCAAGCTCCTCGGGAGTATCGGTCAGGAAGTACCCGCGGAGATCGACCCGGGTGGTGCCGGGGTTGTGGAGCTCGATCCAGTCGTGGCGTTCTCCACGCGAGTCCGCCAGGCCCTCCTCGTTGTCGGCGAGAAACTCGCTGATAAGAGCCGACCTCTCGACCTGTCCGGCAAGCTGTGCAGGGCTGTTGAGCTGGGCGAGAGAGAGCAGGAGTAGAAGGAGGGCCGCCGGCCTGGCCCGGTTGAGGAGATACATGATCGAACTATTTTATCATCTCCGCCGCCGGCATACATCCCGATTGGCGATGCTTGTCAGGGTGAGCGAAAAGACCCGCGATCATGGTTTCTTCTGGACGGCCTCACAGTCGAAGAGATAGGCTTCGGAGCACGATGCTGGAGACAGGCCGGGATGGCGGAACTGGCAGACGCGGGGGACTTAAAATCCCCTGGCCGCAAGGCTGTGTGGGTTCAAGTCCCACTCCCGGCACCATCTCTTTCCTCGCAGGACGCTGAGGGTTACCATGGTGGCTCAGAGCCTCTTCTTCGTGAACACATCCCGGGAATGAAAGCCATGAACCGATCACTTGCCGGCAGGGTCTCAAAGGCCCGCAGCCTGTTATTTTTGCTGCAGCTTTTCTTTGTCTTCAGCGCTCTGCCCATTGCTGTGGCAGAGGGTGGGAAAGAGCGCTGGTGGAGCGACCAGGTCGAGGCAGCACTCGAAAAAGCCGGAGCCAACCGGGACGAGCTGTCGAGCTTCCTGGGCAAGGTCCCCGGCTCGCAGCGTTCCGCGGCTGCCTTCCTGGTTGAGAATATGCCGCTGCGCGATCTCAGCAGCCTGAAGGCCGGCTACCTCGAGGAGAACCTGCGGCTGGCCTTCGAGGCCAGGGCTGCCGCAGCCTGGGGTAAAAAACTGCCCGAAGATATTTTTTTCAACGATGTCCTGCCCTATGCCAATGCCAACGAGCTCAGGGAGGCCTGGCGTCCGAAGCTCAGGGAGAAGTGCCTGCCCCTGGTGAAGGATTGCAAGAGCCCGGGCGAGGCGGCGCATGAGCTGAACCGCAAGATCTTCAAGCTCCTCGGGGTGCGCTATTCGACCAAGCGCAACCGGGCTGACCAGGCGCCGGCTGAGACCATCGAGACCGGCCTGGCCTCCTGTACGGGGCTCTCGATTCTCCTGGTCGATGCCTGCCGCGCCGTCGGTGTGCCGGCGAGGCTTGCCGGTACCGCGAACTGGGTCAACAAGAGCGGCAACCATACCTGGGTGGAGGTCTGGGACGATGGCTGGCATTTTGCAGGTGCCGCCGAACCTGATTCACGCGGGCTTGACCACGGCTGGTTCCAGGGACGGGCTGCGCAGGCTATTGAAGATTCACGTGAGCATGCGATCTACGCGATGAGCTTTCGCAAAACAGGGACCTCCTTTCCGCTGGTCTGGGCGCCGGGAGTTGATTACGTCAGCGCAGTGAACGTCACCAGGCGCTATGTCCCCGCCGGCGCGAAGCCGCAGGACAAGCCACGCCTCCTGGTGAAGGTCTTTGACGAAAAAGACGGAGAACGTGTGGTGAGGTCGGTCGAGCTCATCGACCGGGCTGATCTTGAGAAGGTGCTGCGCGGCAACAGCCGTGATGAGTCCAACGACACCAACGACATCCTCTCCTTCAAGGTCGAGAAGGGGCGGGCCTATGATCTGCGCATTCTCGATGGCAAGAGAGTCCTCAGCCGGGAGTACCGCTGCGGGGGCAGCCGCCAGGATGTGATCTCGATCTTCCTCGCCGAGCCTTCTCCCGCTAAGTTGAAGGCAGCTGATGAGAAGAAGCTCACTGCTGCACTGAAGGGGTATTTCAGTGCCGATGAGAAAAAGCGCGCCAGGTGGAAATTCAGCCGGTCGCTCGACAAGCTGCTCGCCGCTAACGAGGCCGCCGTAAGAGCCGCCGCCTGGAAGGCCTATCTCGAGGCTCCCCTGCATTCGGCCATGAAGGCAGATTTCGACAAGCGCCAGGTTCAATTCAAGACCCACCTCAGTCCCTACACCCTGAAGAAGGTGGGCAAGCGTCCGGAGGGCGGCTGGCCGCTCTTCATCGCCATGCACGGCGGCGGCGGAGTTCCCAAGCGGATCAACGACAGCCAGTGGCGGCATATGCAGATTTACTACCGCGACCAGGCCTCGGTCACCGGCTACCAGTACCTTGCCCTGCGGGCGCCCAACGACACCTGGAACGGCTTCTACGCCGATTATGTCTACCCGCTCATCGAGAACCTGGTGCGCCAGTTCCTGCTCTTTGGCGATGTGAATCCCGACAAGGTCTTCATCATGGGTTATTCACATGGCGGCTACGGCGCCTTCTCGATCGGGCCGAAGATTCCCTACCGCTTTGCCGCTATTCACAGCTCGGCGGCGGCGCCCACTGATGGGCAGAGCTCCGCGAAGACGCTCAGGAATACGATCTTCACCTTCATGATCGGCGAGAAGGACAATGCCTACGGCCGGCTCAAGCGCTGCAAGGGTTTTAACGAAAAGATTCTCAAGCTCCGCGGGGAGCGCAAGGACATCTACCCGGTGAAAATGGAATACAAGGCGGGCTATGGCCACGGCGGGTTGCCTGACCGTGACAAGATCAGGAGCATGTACCCTGCGGTACGCGATCCGGCGCCGGCGGAGCTGACCTGGGAGATGACAGATGGCGTGGTGAAGGACTTCTTCTGGCTGAGTTCGCCGGAGGCCTACAAGGGGCGGGAGCTCAATGCTTCCTGTCGTAAGAACAAGCTGGTCATCACAAGCCGGGACATCAAGGACTTCAGCGTTCTGCTCGATGAGCGGCTGGTTGATTTCTCGAAGCCGGTGACCATCGAGCTCAACGGCCGGAAGCTCTCCGGGAAAAAGCTGAAGCCTTCCCTGAAGACGCTTGTTGAGACGCTCAGTCATCGTGGGGACATCAGGCTCGCCGCTACGGTGGCCTGGTCGCCCGGGTCCTGAAGTGGTGGGCTCTTTCTCACGGATGCGAACAGTCTTTGTCTTCTGCCTCCTGCTGGGCGTAAGCGCTGTTGTTTCCGGACAGTGGAAGGAGACAGGGATTCCCGCCTTCTGGAAATCCCCGCCCGCCGCCGAGTTCAGGAAATCCGCCGGTTACGCCTGGTTTCGTTGCGGGGTGAAGATCCCTGCCGACTGGGCCGGCCGCCAGGTGCTGCTCTTTGTCGAGCCGGTCGATGATGCCCTGCAGACCTTCGTCAACGGGAGGCAGGTCGGGGCCACCGGGACTTTTCCGCCGCGTTACCGCAGCGGCCTGGGTGAAAGCGGCCGCTTCAAGTTGCCGGCCGGCACCCTGCGCCCCGGCGAGGTGAACATCGTGGCGGTGCGGGTTCACTCCAGCGGCAGCCGGACCAATTTCTCCATAGCACCGCCGACCTTTCTCGCCGGCGGCGAGGGGATTCGCCTCGAGGGACAGTGGCAGCGTCGTTTCGGGGATGACCCGGCCTGGGCCTCGGCGAAGGCCGAAGAGCTTCCACGCGAGAAGCTCTTTTCGAAGATCGACCAGGTCAAGGATACAGACAGCTACCTGCTGCGGCGCAAGGGCGACAAGGAGTCGGTTGGTCCCCGGGAGTCGCTGCGCCGTTTCGAGCTTCCCGATGATCTTCGCATGGAGCTCGTCGTCGCCGAGCCCGATATCGCCCAGCCGCTTGGTTTCCATTTCGATGAGCGCGGCCGCCTCTGGGTTCTCCAGTACCGCCAGTATCCCGATCCGGCCGGTCTCAAGCCGCTGAGCCGTGACAAGTTCCTGCGCACGGTCTACGACAAGGTGCCGGCCCCTCCGCCCGGCCACGTGCGGGGGCGCGACCGGATCACCATTCATGAGGATGTCGACGGGGATGGCTACTTTGAGAAGCAGAAGACCTTTCTCGACGGTCTCAACATCGCCACCAGCTTCGCCCGCGGCCGGGAGGGTGTCTGGGTTCTCAATCCTCCCTACCTGCTCTTTTATCCTGACGCCGACGGTGACGATGTGCCGGATGGGGATCCGCAGGTTCGCCTGGAAGGATTCGGGCTCGAGGATTCCCACTCGGTGGTCAACAGCCTGTGCTGGGGGCCCGATGGCTGGCTCTATGCTGCGCAGGGCAGCACGGTGACCGCCAGGGTTCGCGCGCCCGGCAGCAAGGAGAAGCCGGTGCATACCATGGGGCAGCTCATCTGGCGCTACCATCCCTCCCAGCGGCGCTACGAGGTCTTCGCCGAGGGCGGCGGCAACACCTTTGGCATCGAGATCGACTCCGGTGGCCGGATCTACTCCGGCACCAACTGGGGAGACTCCCGCGGCTTCCACTATGTGCAGGGCGGCTACTACCGCAAGGGTTTCCAGAAGCACGGCCGCCTCTCGAACCTCTTCACCTTCGGGCACTTCGACGATATGGATCACAACTCGTCCTCGCGCTTCACCCACGACCTGGTGATCTACGAGGGCGAGGCGCTTCCCGAGCGCTACCGCGGCCGCCTCTTCGGCGTTGACCCGGTTACCGGGAAGATCGTATTGAGCGAGGTCTCGAAGGACCGCTCGAGCTTCAGAACCCGGGATATCAATCGCCCCGTGAAGACCGCTGACCAGTGGTTCCGGCCCGTCAATATCGAGATGGGGCCCGGCGGGGGCATCTACGTGGCCGACTTCCACGAGCAGCGTATCGATCATTCGAGCCACTACGCCGGCCGGGTGGCCCGGGGGACCGGGCGGATCTACCGGATTGTCGGCAGGGAGACTCCGAAGAGCCGGCCGCGGGATTTTTCCCGGCTCAGCTCAGCCGCCCTCATCGCTCTTTTCTCGAGCCCGGATCGCTGGGTTCGCCAGCAGGCCTCGAGACTGCTTGGAGAGAGAAGAGACGAGGCGACCGGCAAGCTGCTCGAGGAGGAACTCTTCACCGGGAAGCGGCCGCTCGAGGCGCTCTGGAGCCTCGGCTACGGAAGGCCGCTCGATGACAGGCTGGCCCTGCGGGCGCTCTCTCACCCCGATGAGCATGTGCGCCGCTGGGCGATTCGGCTGGTTTGCGACCAGCGCCAGGTCTCTGGAGCGCTGGTGGACCGGCTGGTGAAGCTGGGCGCCGGGGAGAAGGCACTCGAGGTCAGGAGCCAGCTGGCATCTTCGGCCGGGCGGCTGCCGGCGGTCGATTGCCTGCGCCTGGTCGAGGTCCTCTCTGCCCACGATGAGGATTCCGATGATGTGCACATTCCGCTGCTCTTGTGGTGGGCGATCGAATCAAAGCTCGAAGCGAATCAAAACGATGTGGTGGCTCTTTTTGCCAAGGCGGGGCTCTGGAAGCGCCGCCTGGTTGCTGAGCACCTGGCCTCGCGGGTCATGCGGCGGTTTGCCGTAATGGA
>CAZTRG010000251.1:0-3316 GCA_964615885.1 uncultured Planctomycetia bacterium
AAGCGGCATGCCGGTGAGGAGGCTACAGTCAGGGTGAGCCTGCGTTGCAAGCCCCAGCACCCCAACCCGGTCAGCAAGAAGCTCGAGCTGCTCAAGCAGAGCTTCCTGGTAACCGACCCGCTGCACACGCTGCGCTATAAGTGTCCTCGCCGGCTCTTCACCTACAGGGGAAGCTGGATTCACCTGCTGGTGAGGGTCACGATCGTCGTCGGCAATGACCGCTATCTCGAAAATTTCGAGGTTCCGCTCGATGTGGGCAGCTCCCGGCTCAGCGATGATCTTTCCGAAGTGGTTCATCCGCCGGATGAGTTTTCCATGTTCAGGAACTTCTTTCTCCTCTCCAGCTCCACCCAGGGCCGGGTCATGGCTCTCCTGGCCCTGATGGCCTTCATCGGCCTGTTTACCCTTGCGATCCTGATCTGGGGAAGTGAGGGAGGAGAAGGAGTGGAATATATCCTGGGATTCGTAGTCGTGATCGCTTTTTCCCTGGCCGTGCTGTGCTGGGACAAGATCAGGTCGGTCTTTGTCCCGGAGCTCGGAGTACATTTCATGGTGCCTGGAAACCTGTCGAAACGTTTCCGCAGCAAGCGAAAGATCAGGCGGAACTCGCATTTTACGGTTTCTGACTGGGTGACAGGTGTAGCCCAGACGGATCTGCATGGAGTGAGGTTGCGGGTGGTGGCGGCCAATATCGAGCGGGCTCCCTACCGGCAGATGGTTTATGGAGCTAACCCGGATGGCCTTGGATGGATCCAGGCCATTGGCTCTTCTAGAAATACGGAGGGGCGCCTTGAGAGAAAGCAGAAGTCCATGATCAGCCGCGCGATCGTTCTCTATGACAAGACCGTCGACCACCTGCCGGCCGGGGCCTCGGTGGGAGGGTATTTCAACGAGGTGCTGGATCTCGAGCCGGTCTTTACCGATCTCTATCCTCCCGACCTGATCGGCCGGAGAGCCTCCACGGCAACCTTCTTCCACGGCCTGGGCTATTACATGAAGTTCCAGCTCCTGCACCCGAGCCTGGTGGATCTGTCCTTCGAGGTAGATTCAGCCTATTTCGACCCGGTCTCATTTTTCAGCGAAGCAAAATCACCTCCACCTCCGCCGCCCGGCTAGGCCCGGCTAGGCCGGGTTCTTTCAGGGCGGTGCTTTGCAGACCCGCTGCAGCGTGCGAAAATGGCGCTTTCAAGATTCGCCTGTCTTCCCGAGTGAGCTATGAAATTGACTGTTTTACACCTGCGTTGTTTTTACACGGGCTGTGCGGGCCTGTTCCTTTTCCCCGCCGCCGCCGGGGCTGATGAGTGGACCCGTTTTCGCGGGCCTAACGGCTCAGGTGTCAGTGCCGCAAAGACCGTCCCCTCCGTGTGGAAAGAGAGTGATTTCAACTGGAAGATCAAGCTGCCGGGAGAAGGTAACTCTTCACCGGTTATCTGGAAGGAGCGGGTCTTCGTGACAGCCGCGGACAATTCCGCCGCAACAAGGAGCCTCCTGTGCATCGACACGCGCAGCGGGAAAACGCTCTGGAAGAAGGGCTTTCCCTACGCCACCTACCGGAAGCATAAAAACAACAGCTATGCCTCGAATACTCCGGCGGTTGATGGAGAGCGGGTCTATACGCTCTGGCAGTCAAAGCGGGGATCCAGCCTGGTTGCTCTCGATCACGAGGGCAAGGAGAGCTGGCGCTATGACCTGGGTGCCTACCTGCACGGCCAGGGAGGCGGCACCTCGCCGATCGTCTTTGAGGAGCTGGTGATCCTTGCCAATGATCAGAAGAAGAACAGCTTCCTGCTTGCTCTTGACCGCAAGACCGGGAAGCAGAAGTGGAAAATTCCACGCAAGGGTGAGCGGGCCTGCTATTCGACACCCTGTGTTTTCAGTACCCCTGGAAGGCCGACGGAGATCATCTTCGTCCATTGCTTCGAGGGCATCGTGGGAGTTGATCCTGTCAGCGGCCGGCAGAACTGGATGATCGATGTCTTCGGCACCTTTCCGCAGAGGGCTGTTGGTTCCCCGGTTGTCTGGAAGGACCTGGTGATTGCCAACTCAGGCGCTCTCAACGGCGGCAAGAACGCGGTTGTGGTTCGTCCCGCCTCCAGGGGCGGCAAGCACAGCGCCAGCGAGGTCTACAGGGTTTCGCGCTCCGCTCCGCATGTACCCAGTCCGCTGGCCTGGGAGGGGAAGCTCTTTCTGTGGAGCGATATCGGTGTGGTGACCTGCGCCGAGGTGGAAACGGGAAAGGTCATCTGGCAGCAGAGGGCCGGAGGAAAATTTCACGGCTCACCGGTTTGCGTCGATGGCCGCCTCTTCTGCGTTGATGAAAAAGGCACGGTCGTCGTGCTCTCGGCCTCGGATAAGTTCGAGGTCCTGGCGAGAAACGAGCTCGGTGACACCTGCCGTTCGACCCCGGCGGTCAGCGGCGGGCGCATGTACATCCGCAGCGTCGGGCAGCTCTTCTCCATCGGCGGGGCGAAGAAATAACCCGCCGGGTCAGCTTGCCAGGATGCCGGCCAGCTCCATGAGGTGGGCCGGCAGCTCACGGCTCTCCTTCCAGGCCAGCTCCAGCTCGAGGAGAGTCGTCTCGCCGTTTCGCCGGGCCACGAGCTTTGATGCTTCGCCGCCGGCCAGTGCATCCACGGCCGCCTTACCGAAGAGGCCACCCTGCACCCGGTCAACTGCGCTGGGGCGACCGCCCCGCTGGATGTAGCCCAGCACCGAAACCCTCGGGTCGTAGCTCGACTGCCCGGTGATTTTTTCCGCAATCTCGTAGGCGTTGCCGGCATCATCTCCCTCGGCGACAACGACGATACTGGAGACCTTGCCGGCTTCCCGGCAGCGCTCGAGCTGAAGGCAGAGGGCGGTGAGGTCGGTGGGTACCTCCGGAAGGAGCACTCCCTCCGCTCCACAGGCCAGCGCCACCTCCAGGGCGAGGAAGCCCCGGTTTCGGCCCATGACCTCGACCAGGAAGAGGCGCTCATGCGAGGTCGCGGTATCGCGGATCTTGTCGATGGCGGCAACCGCTGTGTTAACGGCCGTATCGAATCCAAGGCAGTAGTCGGTTCCGCCGACATCGTTGTCGATGGTCTTGGGGATCCCGATCACCGGCAGGTTGGCCTGCCGGGAGAGCTCCCAGGCACCCTGGAGCGAGCCGTTTCCGCCGATGACGACCAGCCCATCGATTTCCCTCTCGGCGAGGTTCAGGGCGGCCTGCTGGCGCACCTCCGCCTCGCGAAATTCAGGACACCGGCTGGAGCGCAGAATGGTGCCGCCGAGATTGACGATTCCCGCGACACTGCGGGCGTCCATGCCGGCCATGTCG
>CAZTRG010000252.1:0-8667 GCA_964615885.1 uncultured Planctomycetia bacterium
GACGGTCGAGATCGCCTCGATGATCCACAATGAGTTCGGGCTCGAATGCGCCTGCCACCTGACCTGCGTCGGGGCATCCCGTGACCAGGTCGATGGACAGCTCAAGCATATCCACGGACATGGTATCGAGAACATCGTCGCTCTGCGCGGGGATCCTCCCAGGGGACAGGACAGCTTCCAGGCGGTGGAGGGGGGCTTCTCCTATGCCAACGAGCTGGTTGAGCATATCCGCTCCAATGGGAGGTTTGATATCGCGGTCGGGGGATACCCTGAAAAGCATATCGAGGCTCCGGATTTTGAAACCGACCTGGTGAACCTTGCCCGCAAGGTCAAGAGCGGGGCAGATGTGGTGATCACGCAGCTCTTTTATGACAACGAGCACTTCTTCCGCTTTTGCGAGGCAGCCAAGGAAAAAGGGATCACCTGCCCCATTGTTCCCGGGCTGCTGCCGATCCAGTCGCTGGCCCAGGTGGAGAAGATCGCCGGGCTTTGCGGAGCAGAGGTGCCTGCAGCCCTGCAGGCAGCCTTGCAGGCAGCAGGAGATGACCCCGAGGCGGTAGCCGCAGTGGGGATCGACTGGTGTATCGAGCAGAGTGCCGGGCTGCTGAGGGCGGAGGTTCCCGGGATCCACTACTACGTGCTCAACAGGGCCTCGATCATGGAGGGGGTGATGGCCGGGCTGCGGGGGAAAAAGCTCCTGCCATAAGAAGGACCCATGCGACGCTCGCCGGTGATCGTGAACCGGAGGGTTGGCTTCGGGGGGTTCACTTCAGGGCGCCGATGGGTCCGGCCAGGAAAGGCAGAATAGGTTGGCAGTTGAGTAAAATTTCCGGGCGACCGGAGTCGCCCGGTGTAGAGAAACGGTATTAGGTGTTCCCAGTTCAGAGCTGTTAGAAGATTCAGATTCAAGCCCCGGCCGACAAGGCCGGTTCATCCGAAACTGAAGATCCTTCTCCTAACTCCCGTAACAAGGACTCTTCGTGGGAGCGACTTTCTATAAAAGCAATTGCCGTACCGTTGGCAGAAAAAAAACGCGTCTGCCTAACTGTAATTTTTACAGCGTCTTATGAGGACGCTTCATTTCCGGCCTGTGGGCGGGTATGTAAAGATGGTTTGGCAGCGTGCCATCATCGCCCGCTTTGGCTTGGCAGCCCGCTGTGATCATGAAGAACACAGACATCTGCGGGGACGCTGCCTATAATCTTCTTTCCAAACCCGGGGCGCCGGGTGGTTGGCGCATTCCCCCAGAACTGGTAGTTCTTCACAGATGAAACAGGTTGAGCTCGATATTCCGCCTCCGGCGGCTCTTTTTCTCAGGGAGGCGATCTCCCAGGCTAATGGGAACGAGGTCTATTTTCTTGGAAAGGTCAGCTGGAACGAGGAGCAGACGCTGGCGACCCTGGGGGAGGTCGAGGTTTTTGCCAGAGGAAACAGCGTCGCTGCGCCCGCCATCATCGATGGGGCCGAGGACTGGGACCTGGCGATTCACAATCATCCGGGAGGGGACCTGCAACCCAGTGATGCAGACCTTTCTGTTGCAGCCGAGCTGGGTAACCGCAGGGTCGGCTTCGCTATTATTGACAACGAGGCCAGCAGGAACTACCTGGTGGTCAAGCCCTTCATTCGCCAGGAATTTCAGCCGGTCGACCTCGAGGAGGTGCGTGAGGTGCTTGCCCCGGGCGGGCTTCTTGCCGGCGGGCTCGAGGGATTCGAGAGCCGTCCGGGCCAGCTGGAGATGGCCCTGGAGGTTGCCCGGTCACTGAATGAGAACGGTGTCGTGGTGGCGGAGGCAGGAACGGGGATCGGCAAGAGCTTTGCCTACCTGGTGCCCTGCATCCTCTGGGCCGTTAAAAACAGGCAGCGGGTGGTCGTATCGACCGGGACCATCAACCTGCAGGAACAGCTGGTTGAGAAGGATCTGCCCTTTCTTGCCGGGCTCCTGCCGGTGGATTTCGAGTACTCACTCATCAAGGGACGCCACAACTATGCCTGCAAGCGCAGGATCAAGGAGGCTCCCGAACAATTCGAGTTGCTTCCCGAGGAATCCGATGACCAGGAGCTGCTGAGGGATCTCATCGAGTGGTCGCAGTCCAGCTCCGATGGAAGTCTCGCTGATCTTGCCTGGAAGCCTCCGTCCCGGGTCTGGGAGAAGGTCCGCTCTGAGACGGATAAATCTCTCAAGGTGAATTGCGAGTTTTACCAGGAGTGCTTCTATTACCAGGCCAAGAGAAAGGCAACCCGCTCCCAGCTGGTTGTCGTCAATCACCACCTGTTTTTTGCCGACCTGGCGGTCAGGCGGCAGACGGGTGATTACCAGTTCGACCTGATCCTTCCGGGCTATTCCAGGGCGATTTTCGATGAAGCCCATCACCTTGAAGATGTTGCCAGCCAGCACCTTGGCACCAGCTTTTCGAGAACGGGTATCGGCCAGCGTCTTGGCCGCATGCGTTCAAAGAGGAAGGACCGTGGAGTCCTCGTTCTGCTGGCCAGGAAGCTGCGCCAGAACAATGATCCGGCCGCGGCGGAATCCATCGAGCGCGGCTATGCGGCACAATTGCGTTCGATTGCCGAATCAATCGATGACCAGTTCGGCGATCTCGAGGAGCTGCTGGCAAGCCAGTGGCTTGCGCTGGATCAACAGGCCGGTCCGGATGCGACCGGTGGAAGCCGTACACTGCGCTACCAGCCCGATCCGGAAACCTGGGGTCTCTGGAATTCCATCCGGGATGCCCTGCTCGGGATTCGGGGTGACCTTGAGACCATCTGCCGGCTGAATGACAAGGCCTGCGAGACGGTAGAAGACTCTGCGGTGAGTGAGGATATCAAGAGAAGCATCCTCCTGGAGCTGGGGGGCTTCGGGAACCGTATGGCCGATTACCTGGCCGGTTTTTCACGCTTCAATTCTCTCGATGATGAGACCCAGGTGCGCTGGCTGGAGTACCGGGCCGCCACCGGGGGAAAGGAAGGAGCCAAGCTCGGTTTCTCGGTGGCGCCGATCACCGTTGCCCAGGACCTGAGAAACGCTCTCTTCGAGGCGCTTGAGACTGTGGTCCTGACCTCCGCAACGCTCTCGGTGGCTGGGAAGCCTGATTTTCTCGGCGAGCGGCTTGGGTTCCTGGAGCTGCCGCCGGAACGTTTCAATTTCAAGCGAACCGAGTCGCCTTTTGATTTCAAGAGCCAGACCCTGATGGTGGTGCCCACCGACCTGCCCGCTCCCAACCAGCCCGGCTACGAGGAGGGCCTGCCTGCTGTTCTCCTTGACCTCCTCAGGGCCAGCGGCGGGAAGGCTTTTGTTCTTTTCACCTCCTATGCGCTGCTTGGCAGGATGCACAAGAGGCTCGAGAAACCCCTTGTTGAAATGGGCTGCAACCCCATGGCCCAGGGCCAGGCGCAGCGCTCAGACCTGCTCAAGAGATTTTCCCAGAGCGACAGTGGAGTGCTTTTCGGCACCGACAGCTTCTGGGAGGGGGTGGATGTGCGGGGGAGAGCGCTCGAACACGTTATCATTACCCGCCTGCCCTTCAGGGTTCCCACCGAGCCACTGCAGGAGGCCCGGCTCGAGGACCTGTCGGCCAGGGGCATCAACCCCTTCAGGCACTACACGATTCCCCAGGCGGTTCTGCGCTTCAAGCAGGGTTTCGGCCGCCTGGTTCGTTCAAAGACGGACCGCGGAGTCGTCTCGGTTCTTGACCAGCGGATCCTGACCAAGCGCTACGGAAAGGTGTTCCTGGAGACCTTGCCGGAGGTTGAATGTTTTGCCTCCTCCAGGAGCGCCGTGGTGAAGCGGGTGGAAGATTTTTTCAAGGCTGCCGGGGAGGTGGTTGAAAAATGAAAGATCCAGGTGAAACCAGTGGCTGTCTTGCCCGGATCATCCTTGCTGCCGGGCAATCGAAGCGTATGGGACAAGCCAAGGCACTCCTTCCCTTTGGCCGGCAGAATGTCCTGGAACGAGTTGTCGAGGCGGGGCGGTCGGTCACCGCCCTGACGGTCATCGTCGTCAATCCACGCCTGCGCGAAGCTCTTGACAGCATCGGTGGGCTCGAGGGAGTTGAGCTGGTTGAAAATACCGACCCGGACAGTGAGCAGATCGATTCCTTGAGGCTTGGGATTGAGAGGCTGGAGTCTCTCAGCTCCGAGCTTCCCGATGGTTTCTTTATTCACCCGGTTGATGTTCCGCTCGTTGGAGCAGCGGACTACGAGGCACTGGCTCTCGAGCTGGGGCAGGGGGGCGCGTACGAGGTCTTTCAGCCTGCCTTTGGGCAGCGGCATGGACACCCGGTGCTCTGCCGCTACAGCCTCGCCCGCCGCTTTCTCGAGCTTCCTGCAGGCGGCACGGCCCGCGATGTCATCAGGAACGTCCGGGTGAGTTATGTTGCCGTAGCCAATCCCGGGGTGGCGGAGGATATGGACACCCCCGCTGACTACTCCCGGCTGCTGGAGCTGGCCGGAGGTGAAGAGCCATCCTGAGCGTCTCCTCTTGACCCTGTTTGTTCCTCCTCCCGCAGTGAGCGCAGGCTGCCAAGCAATTCATCCAGGGGCGCTGCGTCCAGGGGTGAAGAGCCGGTGTGGCAGTAACGCAGGAAGCCACAGCGGTCGATGATGAAACTTGCCGGCCGGGCAACGTTGACCGCTCCCCAGGAAAATTTCTGGAAGACAAAGAAGAGCTGGCTTGCCTCGAAGGCAGGGTCTGCCAGCAGGCTGAAGGGGCAGGTCCCGGCATCGAGGTAGCTGCCTGCGGAGCCGGGGTCCTCGCAGGAGACAATCAGCAGGTTGCCGCCGAGCTCATCGATGTGCTCTTTCGCCCCGGCCAGCTCGGTGATCCGTTCGCGGGCCGCCGGGTCCCAGGTTCCGCGGATAAACTCCAGCACAGCCGCTCCCTTGCTCAGGGATGAATGCAGCGAGACCTCTACACCGTGCGGCGTTGCCAGGGTGAAATCAGGAGCAGGGTCGCCGTGGATCAGCTTCTTGGCCATCGAGTTTCCCGGTTTGAGAGGCTTGGTATTCCGCCAAGAATAGACCCATGGCTTTCCAAGCTCAATTGCATACCGGGAGGAAGCTGTTCAGAGAATGCCGCTTTCACCTCTGCCGGCACCGCAGTATTGCGCTGTTCGGCGGGCCAGCTCTTCCTGGACCTCCCTGATGTACTTGAGCGGGGTCTCCACCGGGGTCCAGCACAAGACGAGGGCCTGTGCGGTGCCGGCTCCGACCCGGGTGCGGTGGGAATCATAGCTGGGGTTGCCGAAGGGGCCCTCCTGGTCAGCAGCGAGGGGCTTGCCCTCGAGGTTTACAATCCGGTCATGGATGCCCCGGAAGTGCTCTCCCGGTCGCCCAATGCGGATCTCCACCGGGGCTGCAATCGAGTCCAGGTCATAGAGCCCCAGGGGGCACTGAAGCTCCAGGCTGACCAGGTTGATGCAATCGACCAGGCTGTTGAGCTTTGCCGGGGCCTGGCCCTTGAGAGCCCTGCGAAGAAGCCTCTCGGAGCTGGGACGTTCCCTGGTGGGGTCAACCCCGGTTCGGCGATAGAGTCGCCTGGCGCGGTCGAGGGCTTCGATTTCAGCCGGTCTGCATCCTGAATAGAGCTCGCGAAGCTTTCTGCAGCTGGCCTCGGTTTCCTCCCCGAGGGCCGGGTCCCCGGGGCCGTTTACCACCCCATCCAGGAGCAGCACCCCGACCCTGGCCAGGCCGTGGAGTGAATCAGAGATGGTCAACTCTTCCAGCTTCATCGGGTTCATTTTACGCATTTGCGCCATCCTTCCGCCTGAAATCCCGAAGCATCCGGCCCTTCTTTTTCCGGCCCGGGACGCAAACCCTCTTTGAGTTCTCGAACCCCGGCTCAAAAAGGGTTAAAAAATGGGCATGAGCAGGGCCGAAGACAAGGATACCGCCGCCAGTGAAGGCGGACCGGGTAAATCACGC
Organism: uncultured Planctomycetia bacterium; assembly: GCA_964615885.1. Classification (GTDB taxonomy): domain Bacteria; phylum Planctomycetota; class UBA8108; order UBA8108; family UBA8108; genus UBA8108. Next base: position 5,920 of record CAZTRG010000252.1, read on the forward strand.
ACCAGGAATGAAGCCCTGATCCATCTCCTCGGAGATGATGATCGCGGTATTCGTATCAAGGCCTGGCGGCACCTGGAAAAAATTGGAGCGGAGGCCCTCGACAGCATCGAGTCCGCAGCAGGTGGAGCTGAAGATCCCGAGGTCCGCAAGCAGGCCGGGCGTTTTTTGCGTGAGCACAAGCGCAGGGAGGTCTTCAAGGAGTGGCTGCAGTTTTGCCGTGAACCGGGAACAGACCTGGAGGAGGGCTCCCTGCTGGTCGCCCGCAGCGAATACCCTGATCTTGACCCGGTAGCCTGTGCCGGGCTTCTCGATGGCTACGCCTCCAGCCTGGAGGACAGCCTCGGCGGCAGCCGGCAGGAGGGGGTCGAGGCCCTGGTAGAGCTGCTGGCAGGAGAGCTCGGGTTCAGCGGCAATGCAGAAGAATATTACGATGCCGACAACAGCTACCTGAACCGGGTTCTCGAATCCCGGCAGGGGATCCCCCTCAGTCTCTCGGTGGTCTACCTCCTGGTGGCAAGGCGTTGCGGAATTGCCTTGTCGGGAGTTGCCATGCCCCGGCATTTTCTCCTGAAGTTCGAGGCCTCCGGGCCTGGTGGAGGAGGGGGGCTGTTCCTTGATCCTTTCAACGGGGGGCGGCTGCTGGATGTGAAGGAGTGCGTGGAACTCCTCGAATCGAGCGGCGAAAAGTTTCGGGAGGAATACCTTGAGGCCGCCGATGACAGGGCCATTCTCACGAGGATGCTCGGCAACCTGCTCAATGTTTACCATTCCAGCAGCGACAGCCGCCGCATGAACAGGGTTGCGGCGATGTTGAAACTCCTCCAGGCTCCCGGGCGCTAGGGCCTTGCCGGCCGCAGGAGGTGCCGGTCAGATCTCCAGCTCCTTGGGGAAGCTGGTGAGATTGTGGTGGCCGTCCTCGGTGACCACCAGGAGGTCTTCAAGGCGCACGCCGCCGACCCCGGGATAGTAGAGCCCGGGTTCGATGGTGATGACATGCCCGGTCTTCAGCTCGTGGCCGATTCTTCCCAGGCGGGGATTCTCATGAATCTCCAGCCCGACGCCGTGACCGGTACCGTGAAAGAAGCCGACCTTTTTACCATCCTGCTCGCCGGTCAGGTTGCCGCGCTCCTCGAAGAGGGCGACGATGTCATTGTGGATCTGCTTTCCGCAGGCTCCATTGCGGATGGAGTCAATGGCGCCGCTCTGGGCATCGAAAACATCCTGGTAGAGCTTCTTGACCTCATCGGAGGCCTTGCCCCGGACGACTGTGCGGGTCATGTCACCCCAGTAGCGGGTGACCACCGAGCGTGGGAAGATATCGATAATGATGGTCTGGTTGGCGGGAATGGGTCCGAAGCCGCGCTGGTGGGGATCACAGCACTGGTCGGCGGCGGCGATGATGGTGGTCACTGCCTGGCAATCGGAATCCAGCAGCAGCTTGTGCGCCTCCCTGCGCAGCCACTCGGAGGTCAGCACCTCCCCGTGGTGGTAGAGCAGGTCGTCGCGGATCTCACTGGCACGAAGGGTCTCCACCACGAACTCCATGGCGGCCTCACCGGCCTTCTGGGTATTGGAGATATGCTCAATTTCTTCAGCGTTCTTGACCCAGCTCTCAGGGAAGATCGGATCTTCGCGGCATTCAAGCTCATAGCCGAGCTCCTGCAGCTGCCTGGAGAGTCCGAAGGGCATGCTGGCGGGCACACAGAGCTTTTCCGCCCCACCCTGGGAGCGCAGGAAGAGATCGACGATCGAGGTCAGCCGGGGGGTCTTTCCCGCCTCGCGGAGCTCGGCCTCCAGGGGCGCTGTTCCATGAATCTCGTCAACATCCGCCTCATCCTGTGCCCGGCCGTATTCGAGATCGCTCACAAGGAGGATCTTACGGCCGCCATGTTCGAGGTAGATCATCGGATCGCCGACCAGGAAGCTCGTGGCGTAGAAGAGGTCCGAGTCGTTTTCACTGTCGTTGATGATCAGGAGAGTGTCGTCTGATGGTGTTCTGAGGCGGGTCACTGGTCTTTCACTTATCAAGAGTACAGTCTACGGTTTCGATGGTTTTGCGAATGTTCTCCATGAACTGGTCGGCGACCGCTCCGTCGATCAGGCGATGGTCGAAGGTCAGCGTCAGGTAGGACATGTTACGCACGCCGATGGAGTCGGTTCCGGGAACCACCACCACCCTCTTCTGGACAGCCCCGTAGCAGAGAATCCCGGACTGGGGCTGGTTGATGATCGGGGTGCCGATCAGGGTGCCAAAGCCCCCTGGGTTGGTGATGGTGAAGGTGCCTCCCTGGACCTCTCCAGGTTTCAGGGTCTTGTTGCGGGCACGGTCTGCCAGGTCGCTCACCCCGGCGGCGATCTCGGCGATGCTCAGCTTGTCGGCGTGCTGCAGTACGGGTACGACGAGCCCGTTCTCCAGGGCAACCGCCAGCCCGATGTTGACCTCTCCCTTGTAGTGGATCCTGGCGTCGATGAGAGAGGCATTGAGGTCCGGATATGCGATCAGCGCCCTGGCCACGGCCTGGGTCAGGAAGGGGAGATAGGTCAGCTTGACCCCGCGTTCCTGCCATTCGGCCCGGTGTTTCTTGCGGAACTCATCGACATCGGTGAAATCGACCTCGTGGACCGTCGAGACATGGGGCGAGGTGCTCTTGGAGTGCACCATGTGTTCTGCTATCTTGCGGCGCATGACCGACATGGTCTCAACCCGGTCGACACCTGGGATGGCTACCGGCTCTTCACCGCTCCCCT
>CAZTRG010000253.1:0-7536 GCA_964615885.1 uncultured Planctomycetia bacterium
ATTGAAAGGACTCAGAAGGCCCACTGCCAGCCGAGCATGACCCGCAGGTCGGTCTCCATCTGGTTGCCATTGAGATCCTGGTGGATCGGGAAGCCGACCTCTATGGCGAGACGATGACCATTGGCCATCGCGCTGCGGCCCTGGACAGAATCGGTGAGCAGATTCAGTCCAAACAGGAGATCAATTCGGTCTCCACCGCTGTTTGCCGGATCCATGGCGGGGCCCATCATTGGATTCATAGCACTGTCCTGTCCGTCGATTTTCCCCCAGGAGTTGGCCTCGATCCTGACCGAGGCACTGAGCATCTTGCTCAGATTGCGGGCATACCAGACGGTCGCCATGAAGCGGTTGCCGAAGGTGTAATCCTCACTGTTTTCTCCCAGGCGTATGACACTGGAAGCCTGGGCGCCCCAGGATGATTCGTCCTTCTGGACAAAATAGGTCAGGCCGGGAAGAAGATCGAAGGTACCCGAGCCCAACTGCATCGGATAGCCAAGGCGCATGTCCATGGGCATTCCTCCCGGGGGCATGACCATTGCGTCGCTTTCTTTGATGGAGCCTGTCGGGTAGCTGATGCCTGCTGTCAGGTGGATCCTGCGACGGTCGTTTTCCCACAGGGGAATCAAACCGGAAATCTTGACATCACCAAGCCCGCTGCTCTCCATGCTGTTTCCATTGGCCATGTCCATGTCCAGGTTCTTGAAGGGGGCCATGACCATGAGGGTGACTGCATCGCTGGGAGCATACATGGCACCCAGCATGTGCATGTGCATCTCCATGCCGGAGCTGTCCTGGGTGCTGTCCATGCTCATGCTGCCATAGCGGTAGGAAAGCATGACCTCACCTTCTTTGTGGGCGTGATCTGCCATGACGCCGATGGGCGCATGACCGTCAGGCCGCGCTCCCACCCAGTGGTTGTCATCTCCGCGGGCAGATACCTGCAGGAGGAGAATTGCCTGGAGACAGTAAATGTAAGGAAGAAATCTATTCAACATGGTGTGTTCCTGGGGATTAAATAATTACAGGTTGAGCCAGCAGCCAGGGAGGCTGTGACTTTTTTCTCTTTATGAAATGCTCAGCTCAGTGAACTCAGGGGGAGCTCAGATCGGCACCTTGTCCGGGTTCTCCGGAGGGGCCCCGCTGGGAGCCTGGTAGGTTTCCTCCTGCCCGGAAGAAGGTTCCAGGGCAGTAGTGAGCAGTAAATCAGAGCCTTCAAGGTGGTCCTGGACAGGAGCGGTTGAAACCCAGCCATCCTGTCCGGGAATGCATCCGGTGCGCGAGAGGATGAGCTCTTTCCCGGCTCCGGCATCATCATCGATCCCAGGGGATTCTTTCCTTTTCTCTCCCGGTGCGCAGTTGCAGCAGCAGCGGGCACCGGTGGCTGGAGTGCAACCACAGGCACAGGCATTCATTGCTGCATAGTCGCTGCCTGGAGCCGTCAAGAGGGGCACCAGGGTGAGGAAGTGCAGCAGTGCTGCCGGCAGGTAGGCCGCCAGGTTGAGCCAGTGGAGATGTTTTTTCTGCATCAGAAGGGGGAATTCAGGCCGGGGAAACTATCTGTAAAAAAAAGATTAAACGCAGCGGGGGGCAAGATCAAACAGACAAGGCAACTCTCAGGAAAGAATTTCGGTAATGACAGAACCGTGAACATCCGTCAGTCGGCGCTCGAAGCCGTTGTGCAGGAAGCTCAGGCGCTTGTGGTCGAGTCCAAGCAGATGAAGGATCGTGGCGTGGAAATCATAGACCGAGCAGACCTTCTCAGCGGCCTTGTGTCCGAACTCATCCGTTGCGCCGTAGCTGTAGGGAGCCTTAACGCCGGCGCCGGCCAGCCAGGTGGTGAAGCCGTAGGGGTTGTGGTCTCGCCCGCTGGCTCCTTTCTGGAAGGTGGGCATTCGCCCGAACTCCGAGCACCAGACCACCAGGGTTTCTTCGAGCAGTCCGCGGTCCTTCAGGTCGCGCAGGAGGGCCGCAGCAGGCTGGTCAAGAACCGGGCCATGCTTGCTGTATTGATTCCGCAGCTGTTTGTGGCCGTCCCAGTTGCTGACTCCTTCGCCGCCGGTCTGGTAGGCGCCATTGAAGAGCTGGACGAAACGGACTCCCTTCTCGATCAGGCGCCGGGCCAGGATGCAATTGCGCGCGAAGGAGGCCTTGAGCTTGTTTTTTGAATCATCGGCTCCGTACATCTTCAGGATGTGGGCGGGCTCTGAATCCAGGTTGCTGACCTCGGGAACACTGAGCTGCATCCTGGCCGCCAGCTCGTAGCTGGAGATCCTGGCCGCCAGCTCGCTGTCACCCGGGAAGCGAGCCTGGTGACGTGTGTTCAGCCGCTGGAGGAAATCGCGGGCTGCCTTGTCTGCTGAGTCGCTGACCCCTGCCGGCCGCTGCAGGTTACGAATCGGGTTCGAGGAGTTGAAGTCGACCCCCTGGAAGGCCGCGGGAAGGAAGCCCGGTCCCCAGTTGTTGACGCTCGATTGCGGGGTGCCTCGCGGGTCGGGAATAGCTACATAGGCAGGCAGGTCGGCGTTGGCTGTACCGAGGGCGTAGGTAAGCCAGGATCCCATCGATGGGAAACCATCGAGGGTGTAGCCGGTGGACATGAAATTTTCCCCCGGTCCGTGGGTGTTTGTCTTGCTGGTCATGGAATGGATAAAGCACATCTCATCGGCCAGCTCGCCAAGCTGCGGGACCAGCTCGGAGACCATTTTCCCGGATTTCCCGCGTGGCTTGAAATCCCAGGGGCTCTTGATGAGGTTGCCCTGCTCTCCCTGGAAGGTGATCAATTTGCCGCCGGGCATGGGCTTTCCGTGGCGCTTCAGGAGCTCAGGTTTGTAATCGAAGGTATCAAGGTGGCTGCAGCCGCCGGCGCAGAAGATGACAACGACGTTGCGGGCCCGGGGCTTGAAGTGAGGCTGGCGTGGGGCAAAAGGTTTCCGGGGGTCGATCACCGGCCGGATCGGGTTTTTCTCTCCCGGCTGTTCCCCCTTGTCTTCGGCCGCGAGCAGTCCCTGGGAATTCAGCAATTGGGCCAGGGCGATGCTTCCCAGTCCCGTTCCCATGTCACCCAGGAAGCTTCTTCTGCCCAGGCCTCGATTTATTTTTTTCTCGCCCATAATTCTATTCTCAGGGAATGAATACAAACTCGTTGCTGTTAAAGAGGGCCCTGCAGAAAGTGCCGAGGCCATGTTTGCTGATAAGAGCTTCGCTTTCAGTGGCTTCCGCCGCAACTGGAGCCCGGCCGTAGCAGAGCTCAAAGGCCAGGTGGATCTGTGCGGCCTTGTCATTGCCGCCCTCCTGCTCCAGGCGTTTCTGCAGCAGTCCGGCCTGCTGCAGGATGAAGCTGCTGTTGAACAGGTTCAGCGCCTGGATCGGGGTCGTTGACCGGGATCGTTTGGAGATGACCTGGCTGGCATCCGGGCAGTCAAAGGCTCCGAAGACCGATTCCTGCTCCTGGCGCACCTTGGTCATGTAGATCATTCGGCGATAGTCGCCCGGGCCGTATTTTTTCTTCGGGAAGAAATGCCTGACATTCTCCTCGATGATCGAGAAGCCGCTGAAGCCGGGGCCGCCCATGGCCAGGTCGAGCACTCCGGAAGCCTGGAGTATGCTGTCACGAATGGCCTCGGCCTCGAGTCGTCGAGGGGGGAATCTCCAGAGCAATTCTGTCGATGAGTCGGCGGCCAGGGCTTTTTTACTGGGCGTGCTCTTCTGCTGGAAGGTGCTGGAGAGCAGCAGCAGGCGATGGATGTGTTTGAGTGACCAGTTGTTCTCCATCAGCTCGGTGGCGAGCCAGTCAAGCAGAAGGGGATGGCTCGGCCGGGCTCCGTTTCGGCCAAAGTCATTGGGAGTGCTCACGATTCCGCTGCCAAAATGATGCATCCAGATCCTGTTGACGATGACCCTGGCAGTGAGGGGATTCTGTTCCGCACTCAGCCACCTGGCAAAGGTGATCCGTCTCTGCTGCTCGGGAGCATTTTTTTGCAGCTCGAAGCCGTTGAGGACCTTCACCGCTCCAGGCTGCATTTCCTCTCGCTTCTGCAGCGGATCCCCGCGATAGAGCCTGTAGGTGGCCTGCGGCTGAGTGAAGGTCCCTACGTAGGCTTTTACAGGCTTTCCCGCCGCAAGCCTGTTGCGCCGGGCCACTGCCCTCTTCAAAGCGACGAGGGTTTTTTTACCGGCATCGCTGATAAAAGAAAACTGCGGGGCCGGGGTCTTGAAGATGGCCCCCCCGGCGCGCCCGCGTGAGCTTGAAACCAGGCGCAGCTTCGATTCTTCCAGGCCGGCCTCGATCCTGTAGCCCGTGGCAAGGCGGTCGCTGAACCGCCCCTCTCGATCCCTGCCCCACTCGATTCGGTCGACCAGGGCGGGTTCTGCGAGCTCGATCTGTACCCATCCTCCACCCTTCTCGTTGGAGATCCAGCTGCGGCCGTTGCCGTATTTTCCATCGTTGATGTGCTGGAGCTTATGGATGGCATAGCCCGGCAGCGAGCTGGAGCAGGTGCTCCTGGTGCCGAGGCTGGCGAGGGCGACATTCTGCCCGCCGGAGAACACCTCGAGCTCATCGAGGCAAGGCTCCGCGGTGCTGTTGGTCGCTTCGATCGTGAAGCGGATAAAGCGGGCCTCTGTTGGCTCGAAGGTGTCGATGTTATGCCTTGAATTCAGCGGGGGCAGGAAGACCGGTTCACGCTTGTCGGCCCTTGCTGCTGTCTCAAAGACCACCAGGTCTGCGCTAAGCGCTTCTCCCCGGGTTCCCCCGCGCAGCAGGAGAGTCGAGGCGGGCTCCAGCTGGTGAACCCCTGCATCGAAGAGCCCGCTCCACAGGGGCTCTCCGGGAACCTTGCCGCTCCCATCTGAGAATTTCCGCTGGTCTACAGTGGCGATCAACTCCTGGTCGGAGCGGGTTCCAGGGTCTCCATCCTGGTCAATAAGGTAGCGGGCATCGCTGGAGTGGGTGTCGAATCCTGCGCCCCAGGACAGCCAGATCCGGTAGGAGCCCTTGAGCAAAGGGTGCCAGGCAGCGACATCTTTTCCAGGCTCGTTTTTCCACCAGGTGTAATGTCCTCCGCTGACGTTGCCGCTGCGCCTGGCTGTGCCGGGGTCGTTGGCCTTGCCGCGAGCTGTGCCGGGGTTCCTCGGGCTCTTCCCGGCAGCTTTAACCAGGTGGGTGGCTCCCCGCCCAAAGTCATCGAGGACTGCTGCATCATCTACCAGGAGAATCTTCTCGCTGGAAGGCTCGATGGCCGCTGCCAGGCTCTTCTTCAGCTCTGAGATCTCCTTGTCGACAGGGGCCGTGTCTTTTTTTTCTTTGCTGATCACACGTTCGGCGTGCCGGACACCGGCAAAGGTTGCCTGGATCGAGTAATAGTCGCGCTGGGAAACAGGATCAAATTTATGGTTGTGGCACCTTGCGCAACCCAGGGTCAGTCCGAGGAAGGTCGTCCCGGTGACGTTGATGAGATCAGCCAGCTCATCCTGGCGCTGCATCAGGGTCAGGTTGATGTCAGGACTCTTGACGATGTCGTGAGGGCCGGCGACGAGGAAGCCGGTTCCCAGCTCGTTGCCGATGGCATCCCCCGCGATCTGCTCGCGGACAAACTCGTCATAGGGCTTGTCCTCGTTGAAGCTGTCGATGACGTAATCCCGGTAACGCCACGCGCTGGGGCGTCCCCTGTTGGTCTCGAAGCCGTGGGTCTCGCCGAAGCGGACGATGTCGAGCCAGTGCCTGGCCCAGCGCTCGCCGTAGCGTTCGCTTTCAAGCGCCGTCTCCACCTGCCTGCTCCAGGCATCCGGCCTCTTGTCGGAGAGAAAGGCCTCGATCTCTCCGGGGGTGGGGGGCAGGCCGTGCATGACAAGACCTAGTCGTCGGAGCAGGCTGATGCGATCAGCCCGTGGTGAGGGAGTGAGCCCCTTTTTCTCAAGCCGTGTCCGGATGAAGAAATCAACCGCGTTCTTTTCCCAGCCGCCTGGCTTGATTTGCGGCTGGCTGGCTGTGAGGGGCTTGAAGGACCAGTGCTCGAGCTGGACGGCCTCTGTCTCCTCCTCCTCCCCGGGCATCTTTGCTCCCTGGTCGATCCAGGCTCTCAGGAGGCTGATCTCATCGGCTGAGAGGCGCTTTCCCCGGGGCGGCATGACCAGCTCGGGATCAAGACCCGCCACGAGCTTGACGAGGTGGCTCTCGGAGCTCTTGCCTCTCACCAGGGCCGGCTCGCCGGACTCTCCGCCGCTGAGGAGATTTGAGAGAAGATCCAGCCGCAGCTTGCCCTTCTGTTTCTTTTCTCCATGGCAGCCCAGGCAGTGCTTCTTCAGCAGTGGCCTGATCTCCCGGTCATATTCGACGGGGCGTTTGAGGGCCGGCGGAAGCTCCTGGGAACCGGCTGTGCTGGTGAAATGGAAGACCAGCATGATGAGTGTAAGTGCTGGTCTCAGGTAGGTCATCTCAGGGTGTCCCAGGGTGCCTGGTTGAATTTCCGAATTCGCAGGAACATCTTAATTTCACCGTACAAAGCTTTCAATAAGACTCGGGTAAATTCACCCGGGAGGGAAGCCTCTTTTTCGCACCTCCCGGGCGCGTTAAGATCTTTCCTGTTCTTTACCAGGAGCCACCTCCAGATTGCGGACAGGGAAAATGCCATTCAGTGAGGCGACAGAAAAGCCGGGTGATGCTGCCGGTGCGGCAATTTTGCTGCATGGCGGCGCCTGGGATATTCCCCCGGAAGAACACGAGGATCACCTCGGTGCCCTGCGGGAGGCCCTGCAAAGCGGCCGGCGGGTTCTCCAGGGTGATGGCGGGGCTGTGGATGCGGCCGCTGCTGCTGTTGCGTCGATGGAGTCAAGCGGCACCTTTGATGCCGGGCGTGGTGGCGTGCTCAATCTCGATGGGGAGGTCGAGCTGGACTGCGGCATCATGTGCGGAAAGAGCCTGGATTACGGAGCGGTGGTGGGGGTGAAGAGGATTGAGAACCCGGTGTTGCTTGCCAGGCTTATCCTGCAGAAGAGCGATGGGGCAGCCCGGATCCTGACCTGTGAAGGGGCGCAGAGAGTTGCTTCTGAGAACGGGTTCACCCTTGTTGATAAGGATAAGTTGATCACCGGGCGTGAACGCTCACGCTTTGCTGAGCTTCGAAAGAAACTCGCGGACTACCACACCAGCCATCCTTTTCTCTCATCGGACAGAGTCCCCCGTGGAACAGTGGGCTGTGTTGCGAGGGATCGATCAGGGGGACTGGCGGCCGCGACCTCTACGGGCGGAACCCCGTTGCGCCCGGCCGGCCGGGTTGGCGATTCAGCCTTGCCGGGCGCCGGTTATTTTGCCTCGAGTTCCGCTGCCTGCAGTGCAACCGGCTGGGGAGAGGCGATCACCGCATCCCTGCTGGCCGGACGATCAGTCGACGGGGTCGGGGCCGGGGGGGCGCCGGCCGGGGTTCTTTGTGAAGGGCTCGAGAGGATGGAGACCTCCATCAGGAACAGGGATGGCCGGGGAGCCACAGGTGGATTGATCCTGCTGGATTCTGAGGGAGCCGGCGCCTGGGCCTTCACCAC
>CAZTRG010000254.1:0-2798 GCA_964615885.1 uncultured Planctomycetia bacterium
ACTACCTTCCGCGCTGAGATGGTGGAGATCACGGAAGTCATGGATGACACCGGCGCATCGCAGGGGATGGCATTGGACTGGTATGTGGCTCACGTCCGGCCGCGCTGCGAGAAGAAACTGGTCGAGCACGGGAAAATCTACGACTTTCCGACCACCCTCCCGACTTACAGCAGTACCAAGAAATATCGCGGCAAGGTGGTCACCTTCCACAAACCGCTGTTTCCCGGCTACGTGTTCCTCCAGCTCAACCGCAAAACACGGCAGGTGGCGGTGCAGAGCAACTACGTCGCCAACATGCTTGAAGTCCATGACCAGGAGAAGTTCAAGGAACAGTTGAGCGACATTCTTTTCGCGCTCGAGCAAAAGGTTGAGATTCGCGTGGAGCCGACAATCGAGGTGGGGAACCGTGTGCTTGTCAAATCCGGCCCGCTGCAGGGGCATGAGGGCTGGGTGGAGGAGCGCTTCGGGATGACCACCGTGCTGTTACGGCTTGATTTCATTGGCCAGGCCGCCGCCGTCAAGGTCGAGGCCAATACGCTGGAACTGATTTAGCGCAACTCCGGACTGGTAATTGGCCGGTGCCGGTGGCAAGGTTTTCGTTTCCAATGCCCGCTGCAACAAAAGCATCCACACGCAAGGGAGTTTTGGCTGGTGGAAACTGGATTATCGATCAGGTGAAGATGATCGATGTGTACCCCCAGCGGGAGCAATTGGCCAACATCACCGGGGCCGCCATCACCGGCACCGGCGGCTCGCCGTACAACCTGCTCGTCAACTTGGCCAAGCTGGGGGTCGACATCCCGCTAGCCGCCGCCGGACTGGTTGGCAATGACGCATTCGGCAACCTGATCCTCGACGACTGCAACAGGCACGGGGTCGACACCAAGCACCTCAAGGCCACCGCCGACGCCCCGACCTCCTACACCGATGTCATGACCGAGGCCAAGGGCGGTAACCGGACGTTTTTTCACAACCGCGGCGCCAACGCGCTCTGGGATGGCGGCAACCTGGATTTCACCAAGACCAAGGCCCGTTTTTTTCATCTCGGCTATCTGCTTCTTTTGGACGAGATGGACAGTGCCGACAAGAAACACGGCACCAAGGCGGCCAAGTTGCTAGCGGCGGCGCAGGCGGCCGGGCTGCGAACCAGCATCGACGTTGTTAGCGAGGACAGCGACCGGTTTGCCAGTGTCATCACTCCGGCACTTCAGCACACCGACTACTGCATCCTCAACGAGGTCGAGGCCGGGAAGACGGCCGGATTCAAGATCCGGCAGGAGGACGGCAAACTGGACACCGTGGCGCTGCGACACGCCGCCGGGGCGCTGTTGCAAATGGGCGTCGGCGAGCTGGTGGTGATCCACTTTCCGGAGGGCGGCTTTGTCCGTACGCGAAAGGGAGAGGATGTGCTGCAATCCTCACTGCGTATCCCGGCCCGGGACATCGTCGGCGCGGCCGGCGCGGGCGACGCCTTTTGCACCGGCATGTTGCTTGGCCTGCACGAGGGTTGGGATTTGGCCAAGTGCCTCGAGACGGCGGTTTGTGCCGCCGGTGCCTGCCTCTTTGAGGCCTCCTGCACGGGCGGGATGAAGTCGTTGCGCAGCGTGCAGGCCTTGGCCAAGAAATACAAATTCCGGCCCCGGCTGGAGCCGGAGCTGTAACGCAAAACGCCCCGCTTGGCCAAGCGGGGCGGTCGCGAAAAACAATCCGGTTAGGGCTATTTGTTTACCCGCTCCATGTATCTCCCCTCCCGCGTGTCGATCTTCAACCGTTCGCCCGTCTTGATGAACAGCGGGGCCTGGATGGTCTTCCCTGTCTCGAGGGTGATGGTTTTCATCACGTTTGTGGTGGAGTCCCCCTTCACCCCTTCCGGTGCTTCGGTCACGGTGAGCACGACGCTGGCCGGCAGTTCCACGATGGCCGGGTTGCCCTCGATGAACGTGATGTCGACCGGGCAGTTCTCAACCATAAATTCAACCGCATCCCCGACGAGATCCGGCGAGACGTTGACCGGCTCGTAGGTCTCCGGATCAGTGAAAACGAAATCGTCGCCGTCGCGATAGCTGTACTCCATCTTCCGGTGGTCGAGCGGGATCACTTCGACTTTCTCCGTGGAGCTGAACCGGATATCGAGCGATTTGCCGGTGCGAATGCTGCGCAGCGTGGCCTGCACAAACGCGCGCGTCTTGGGAGGGGTGCGGTGATGGCACTCCAGCACGACGGCCACCTCGCCCTTGTGCTTGATGGCCATCCCTCTGCGAAGATCGTTTCCTAAAGGCATGATCGGGGATCCGTTTTGCCGAAAACGGGGCGCGAACGTAACGAACCCCGCCCCGATTTCAAGCCCGGAATCGCGGTCAGCAAACTGTTATTTGCGCGAGTCGTTCTTGAACCGGAACGGGGCCTTGCCGCTGATCGCGTTGCTGGTGATGGAGGGGCACCAGAATTTCTCGACGTGTTTCACAACCAAGTCGGTCCCCTCGAAGTGGGTGACGAACGGCCGCTTTTTTGGGTTGTACATCGTGTCGGTCATGTCGCGCATGAGGACGACGTTTTTGCCGATGTTGACCATCTGCCGGATGCCGACCGGCCGGCCGAGGACGCACATGTTCAAGTGCACCCCCATGAGAATGACATTCTCGATGCCATGTTGGGCGAGCAGATTGAAAGCCTCTTGTCCGTTGTCGGTGATGGCGTCGCGTTCGTCGTCGATCTCAATGAGGTCGATCTGGCGCGTCCACGCCTCGCGGATGGGATACTCCTCCTCGCAATCGCAGCCCATGTCGGTGTCGTCGATC
>CAZTRG010000255.1:0-28032 GCA_964615885.1 uncultured Planctomycetia bacterium
CTCAGCGAGGTAGAGCTGGTCTGCTCCAGCGTGGTTATTATTTCCTCGGGAGAGATCGTGGCCGGCGACACTGTTTCAGAGCTCAAGGATTCCCTCGGCACACGGGGCTGTGTGGCGGCCGAGGTGGCCGGGCCTGCCCAGGAGATCCTCAAGGCCCTCGAGGCGATGGAGGGGGTCTCAAGAGTAGAGCAGGAGAAGCCTGCTGCCGATGCCGGCAAGAACGGGGGAGGCTACAGCAGCTACAGGGTCTTCGTTAAGGATCCGGACAAGGATGCCGAGTCCGTTTTCGAGGTCGTCAAGCGAGGTGGCTGGAAGCTGCGCCGGCTGGAGCATGAGAAGCTGAGCCTTGAAGAGGTGTTTCTCGGCATTGTGGGGGGGAAAGAGTGAGCAGGCCACCGTTGAGCTCCATATCGAACACCTGGGCGGTTTTCCAGCGCGAATTCCTGGCCCTGTTTTATTCCCCGGTCGCCTACATCGTGCTCTTTCTCTTCATGGTCTCCAACGGCTGGATCTTTTTCTACAACTGCATGATCTTCACCCATGAGCCCCAGCAGATCACCCTGGTGCTCAGGTCATTGTTCAGCTTTTCCTTTTTCTGGGTGCTTCCGCTTTCACCACTGTTGAGCATGCGGCTTTTTTCAGAGGAAAAAAGGACAGGTACCCTGGAGATGCTGATGACGGCCCCGGTAAAGGCCTCGGAGGTGGTGCTCGGCAAGTTCCTTGCGACGCAGTTCTTCTACATGCTGATCTGGTCTTCGCTGCTGCTCTTCGTGCTGATCCTCGAATTCCTGGCGAAACCGGAAGGGCCGGACTGGGGGCTGGTCAAGTCGATGTATTTCGGCCTGTTTTTCCTCGGCTGCCTGACCAACTCCCTCGGTATTCTTGCCTCGGCCCTGTCCCGCAATCAGCTTGTTGCAGCCGTCCTGGCGCTCAGCGGTAACCTGCTGTTCTTTGCCGTTGTATTGTTGGCCCACATCTACCGGGAGACTCCCGAGCTGCAGCGCTTGTTTCACTACCTGAGTTTCAACGCTCATTTTTCTACCGGGTACATCAAGGGAGTTATCGAGCTGCGTTACCTGGTCTTTTACCTGAGCTTTACCAGTCTCTTTCTTTTTCTGTCCGTCAACATGGTGAGTGCGCGTAAGTGGAGATGAGTACAAAAGAAACTGACAGGCAAGCAGTCGAGGAAGCAGCCGACGCCCCTGCAAAGGCCCCTGCTGCGCCCCAGAGCTTCAGCCTGGCAAGACGCTCGGGAGCAAAGACCCGCTTCTTCATCAACGGGTTCCTGGTTCTCTACATCCTCTTCGTGGTCAACGGGATCGCCTTTCGCAACCCAGGGCGTCTCGACCTGACTGAGGAGAAGACCCAATCGCTCTCCGATGAGACCCGGAAAGTCCTGAAGCTGGTCGATTCAGAGATCCGGATTGTGCTTCCCTGGTACGTCCAGAAAAACAATGGCGAGCAGGCGGCGCATGTCAAGGCGCTCAACCGGGCGCATGAATTGTTACAGATCTATACCGCTGAGCAGCCCTTGATCCGGGTCGCAGAGGTGGTCAACGTTCCGGTGGAGGCCAGCCGCTGGCAGACGGTCTGCAAGGAGTACGATCTGTTCGCAACCCAGTTCAACCGGCTTATCTTCTGTTCGGATAAGGATTCCGGATTGCGCCAGACCGTCATGCCCGGGGATGTCGCCAGCTTTGCCGACAATTCCATCAGCCCGGCTGAGCCACTGCAGATCACCTCTTTCCACGCCGAAAAAGCTATCACGGAAGCTATCAACCGCCTTGTCCACCGCAACCGTTTCAACTGTTACTTCACCCAGGGGCATGGAGAATTTCAACTCGAGGGAGTTTCTTCCCTGCAGGCCTTCAAGCACGATCTCGATGCCTCCGGTTTCGAGGTTAAAGCCCTGCCCTCAGACCGTTTACAGCAGGTTCCGCAGGATTGCGATCTCCTGGTTATAGCCTGCCCGCAGACCTCTTTCTCTCAGTCCGAGCTGGCTGCAGTGGAGACCTATCTTGCCGGCGGCGGTAAACTTTTTGTAACCCTGGGGCCGAACAGGAGCCGCCTGGAGAGCGTATTGGAGAAATGGGGGGTGGAGGTTCTTGCCGGTAAGGTCAGGTCGAAGATTACCCGGTTTGGAGATTTCCGCGACCGGAGCCTGGTCGTGTCGCGTAGCGCCAGCAGCATTCACCCGGTTACCTCGCTCCTGCTTGCAGGAAACGGAAGCAGGAAAGCTGATTTCGGGGTCGGGATGCTGGAGCCCCGGCCGCTCAAGGTTGTTGGCTCTCCCTTCCGCCTCTCCAGCGAGGTTCTTCTCTCTACCGGGGGAGACATCAAGACAGCTGACATCTCTGAGCGCTATTACCTTGTTGAGGGAATTTCCTCCGGGAGTGCGGCCAGCGCAGAAGCCCGGAGTGATTTCAAGGTTGCCCTGGCAACCCAGCAGGAGAAGCTTGAGCGCCCACCGGAGGACTGGCAGCCCCTTGATACAAGGGTGATCGTTCTCGGTTCGGGCAGCCTGCTGGAGGACAACTACAGCCAGGGGGGAGGCTTCCTCAACGGTAACCACAGGGATTTTGTGATGAACTGTGTTCACTGGCTTGTCGACAGGGAGGAGCTGGTAAGCGGCGGCGGCTCCAATCCCCCGGAACGCAAGATCGAGCTCGCCAACAATCCCTCCCTGGAACAATTTCTTTTTGTTACCTCGGTGCTGGTTTTCCCCGGTGTCTTTCTTCTGCTGGGTGTGTTTGTTTATTTTTTCAGGAGATCCTGATGGCGAAGGCCCTGCCTGTTAACCGTACAACTGCCATCCTGGTGCTGGTCGCTGTCGCGGTGACAGTCTATGCGCTCAAGTTTGAGAGTGGGCGGCAGGTTTTCTCCAGCGCCGCCGAGGCCTTTGAGAATCTCGATCCTCCTGACATTATCTCCCTGGAGATCACCCGGGGGGCGGCTGATGAGGGAGGCCAGCCCAGCAGGGTCATCCTGGAGCGCCGCGGGGAATTCGAATGGGACATCAAGGAGCCAGTAAAGTTCCGTGGTTTTGTTCCGCGCATCAAGGGGATCCTCTGGGAGATCGCTGACATGATCAATGTGGGGGAGGTTCCCCCCGATGCAGAGGATGCCGCCACCTGGTGTGCGGAGAGCGGCCCACAGGTGCCGGACGTAACGGTCAGCTTCACCACGCGCAAGGGCAGGCGCCATACGATCGAGGTCGGACGGCAGCTCCCGGGCCTGAAGGACGATGTCTATGTACGCATCGGGGGTGAAGCCGGAAAGCTGATCATCACCCGCTCCTCAGTACGAACAGCCTTTGCTGCCGGGCTGGAGGACCTCAGATCGATAGCACTGGTACCGGTTGCCCCTGTGGACTGTACAGGCTTCTCCATCAGCGGAAACGAGAAAGCGCAAAAGTCCTTCCTGCGCGAGGAAAAGTCCGGTAGCTGGCGTTTCGCACCGGGCTCTCCGCTTGCAGGCCTGCTGGCTGACAGGCTGATTACGGAGGATCTTTTGACGGACCTTAATTCCTGGAAAATTAAGGACTTCGTACAACCAAAAGATGCCACCCCTGACTTTCTCAGGGAGCGGGGACTCGATACTCCGCGCCTGGAACTGGAGGTCGTCCACCGTCGCGGGGACAGGATCAAGCTCGCGGTGGGCAA
Organism: uncultured Planctomycetia bacterium; assembly: GCA_964615885.1. GTDB lineage: Bacteria > Planctomycetota > UBA8108 > UBA8108 > UBA8108 > UBA8108. The sequence continues at coordinate 3,663 of CAZTRG010000255.1, forward strand.
TACCTTCAGCTCAAACGGGGAAGAATTCACCTGGCTGCACAGCACCGGAGACGGGATCGTTTTCAGTGGGGCTGCGGCCCCGGTGCAGAAGTTGCTCGGGGAAGCAGAGAAGTTCAGGACACAGAAGGTCTTTGATTTTTCGGGAGTTGAGTTTGCCGAGGTTCGCTGCCGGGGAGGGGGAGGGGAATTTGTTCTCAAGCCTGCCGGCAAAGATTCCGCTGAAGGAACTGCCGAAGGAGACCCAGGAGGCTGGCTGGTCGAAAGCCCCGGTTCCGGTGACTCCTTCACCGGAGATGGCCAGGTTGTCCCCGAGGCCCTTGCCGAACTTCGGAGCCTCTTGATCCGCAGATTTATTGATCCGCCGGCGACCGCACCCCGGGACCAGGCTCCACTCGGTGAGATCACGGTAATGACGGAGGCGGGGCAGTCACACACCCTTCGGATTCTTCATCGTTCCAGGGATCCTCTCGATGAAAAATTCAACGCCTTCGTGGCGGAGCGGTCCGGTGACAGCAGCAGGTTCCTCATCTTTTCAAAGTGGCCCGGCCGGGTAGAGTTCGGGGCTGAGGTCTTCAGGGAAAGAGCCATCTCGCAGCTGGATCCGCGAAATGTTGCCGAGGTCGTTGTCTCGCGGGGAAAAACAAAGTGGGCCCTGGCCTTCCTGGCCGGAACCTGGTCCTTTGGTGGAGACCAGGTTGTCCTTGAGGGAAAGAAGCTCGACGATGCGGTCGTCAACAAGGTCATCTCTGCCCTGGAGCGCGACCGCTTCAGGGTGGTTGGTTTTGCGCCGGGGCTGGAAAAGGAATCCTACGAGGCGCTGGGAATCGGCACCCATGATTTCCATCTGCGGCTTCAGCTGAGAACCTTTGTCGAGGATGGGGAGCACAAGGGCTTCCGGGTCATTACCCTTGGGTCCAGCCAGACGATTGCCGGCGAGAAGGGCTTTCATTACGGCCGGGTTGACAGCTTTGCCTCGCCTTTTCTGCTCGACTCGAACTTCCCGGCCCTGCTTGAAAAACTGGCTGCCCATCTCAGCTCGATTACAGGGGAGCGGTGAGCTTGCCGTCACCCGGAAGGGGGAATTGAAAGCAAAAGCAGGTCGGGAAGCAGACCGGAACAGGGGGGCACCCGGGTGGGTGCATATCCTGTCCTGGCAGGAGCCTGCAGATAAAAAAAAACCCGGCCAGGCCGGGTTGAGTAAGAAAGAAAAACCAAGGGAATTAAGAGACTGGTGGTTGGTGGAGTTATCTCTTAATTTTACGTGGTGGTGAACAACCTTGGTTTTTCTTAATCTGATGTTCTTTCTGGTTCTTCAATATTCAAATCCCACAATTAGGACCGATTAGCCCTGTTTTGATTCAAACGATGAAGCGGCGGATCAAGTTACGCTCTGCGGTCCACCTTTTTGCTCCGCATGAGCCCGCTGAATGACTCCTTTCGGAAGTTTTTCGGCAACTTCCTGCCCAGGAGAAAAGGCAAATTCTACTTAACTCGCACAAAAATGACTCAAATTGCACTTCCGTACAAATTCTCTTTCTAGGTCAGAATTTTAGCTTTGCAGGACCCCATGTCAATATCATTTGGCCATCAATGCTCCTCACCGGTTAGGCATATATTCGGTCAGCGCCTTCTTTTATGTCATTTGGCCCTGCTTATTATCGGACTCCCCGGCAGGGCGGGAGCCGAAGATGAAGCAGATACTACGGCACCCTCGGCCGATGCCTTTGAGCTCCTGGTGGGATCGCTTCAGAAGCAATATCCGGATCGGGATTCAGTTCAGCAGTCCTATCGGGAAGTTGCCGCCAGGTTGGAAGAGTTCATCAAGGCCAACCAGGCCTCGGAAAAGCTTGCAGAGGCCCGTTCTTTGTGCGCAGAAGTCCTTTTAATTGGCGGAGATAGAGCAGGAGCAGTTCGGCACTGGACATCGATGTCGGTCAACGCGGATGACCCTGAAGGCCAGGCCAGGGGGCTTTACCTGCTGGCGGCCGATTGTTTTCTGCGGGACGAGACAGAAAAAGCCCAGCGCCATTTTTCCCGGCTGACAGGTGTTTTTCCTGAATCGGACTGGGCCGTGCGGGCTAAAAGTTCGATGAGGTACCTGGCTTTAAAGGAAAGCCGGAATATGCCGGCCTTCGAGGTCACGGTCAAAAGAGGCGGAAAAAAAGCTAAATTAAATCTCTCTAATCTGGCCGGAAAAGTAACCTTAGTCCATTTCTGGCGGTCAGATACGGCAAATCATGGGGCCTTTATCGAGACCCTTGGCAGGAATCCTGATTCCTCCCTGGAGCAGGCGATCAAGAAGTACCCGGTGCTGCGCGGAAAGGTCGTGATTTTCGGCGTTAACCTGGATAAAGAGAAGAAGCTCTTTGAGGAGGCCCGCGAACGTTGGAACATACCCTGGGCCCAGGTTCATGACGGCAAAGGTTTCGAGACACCGTTTGCAAAGACACTCGGAATCCCGAGATCACCGCATTGGCTGGTGCTGGGACCGGCCGGCCGGGTCTGGTACCTCGGGCCTGATCTCAACAAGTTCTATTCCTACGCTTCGGAGGCTCTCAAGCGCCACCGGATCGCTCTGGAGAAGAAGAAAAAGAAGTGATCCGGGAGAGTCAGCGGTTGCTCCATGCTTTTCCGCCCGGGAAGTCATAGTAGTCCAGGGAGTCGGCGTGCATGGTGGTTGAGTAACCCGGGGCTTCGGGCGGCAGGTAGCGGCAGCCGTTCATCTTCACCGGGTTTTCGAAGTGCTCGTGCAGATTGTCGACGTATTCGATCACGCGGTTTTCGAGGCTGCAGCCGACCCTGATGTAGTCAAAGATGGCAAGGTGCTGTACGTGCTCACAAAGACCGATCCCACCGGCGTGCGGGCATACAGGCACGCCGCACTTGGCTGCCATGAGGAGCACCGCCAGCACCTCGTTGACTCCACCGAGCCGGCAGCTGTCGATCTGGACAAACTGGATGGCCTCGGCCTGGAGGAATTGCTTGAACAGTACCCGGTTCTGGCAGCACTCGCCGGTTGCCACTCCGATGGGGGCAACCGCCCTGGCAATGGCTGCGTGGCCCAGGACATCATCGGGGCTGGTGGGCTCCTCGATCCACAGCGGAGAAAACTCTGCCAGGTGCTTCATGTTCTCGATAGCTTCACCAACATCCCAGACCTGGTTGGCGTCGAGCATCAGCTGGCGCTCGGAGCCGATCATCTCCCTGATGATCGAAGATCGGCGAATGTCATCTTCGAGGTCGGCGCCGACCTTGATCTTGATATGAGACCAGCCCTCATCGATGGCCCGGCTGCAGAGGTCGCGAATTTTATCATCTTCATATCCCAGCCATCCGGTCGAGGTCGTGTAGGCGGGAAAGCCCTGTTCCAGCATCTCTTTTTCCCGGTCTTCTCTGCCCGGCTCTTTCCCGCGCAGGAGCTCGACGGCCTCCGCCGGTGTGATCATGTCTGAGATGTAGGTGAAGTCGATGCAGGCTACCAGCTCTTCGGCGCTCATGTCGGCCAGCAGCTTCCACAGGGGCTTTTCCTCGAGCTTGGCGACGAGGTCCCAGGCTGCGTTGATGATGGCGGAGGAGGCCATGTGGACAGTTCCTTTTTCGGGCCCGACCCAGCGCAGCTGGCTGTCGCGGGTCATTCGTCTCCAGAAGGAGCGCATGTCGTCCCGGATTTCCTCCAGGGATTGCCCGAGGATAAAAGGTTTCCAGGCCTCGATGGCAGCGGCGCAGCGCTCGTTGCCGCGCCCGATCGTGAAGGCCAGGCCGTGTCCTTTCAGGCCGGCCGGGTGGTCGGTGAGAAGCTCGACATAGGCTGCGGAGTAGTCAGGGTCCGGGTTCATTGCGTCGGAGCCGGTGAGGCTATCAGAGGTCGGGATGCGAATGTCGCGGACGGTGAGGTCGGTGATAGTCGTCATGGTTTATTTCCGGGTTTTCCTCGAATGGTTTCGGCCTGGTGCCCGTTTCCGGGAGAGGTCTTCTAACATGCGGAGAAAGCGAGACCAACCGGTTTTGCGTTCTGCACGTAGAAAGCCCTAACCTGTAGAAGAACAGGGTTAGGATCTATTCTGTTGATTTGATTTGTAGAGCCTGCAAGGAGTACCTACAATCGTTGTTCAGGGCTCTTGGGTCGCCCTGTTGGCATTACAAGTTACTATCTGACCGCCTCTTCCAGGAGGGAAACTCATGTTTGAATCCAGGGTATTTCTGTGTGGTTTGTGGGTGGTTTTCGGACTTTTTCTTTCAGTGGGTGAATTGCAGTCCCAGGGGAAGCAGCAGGAAGAAGACATCCTGGCCTATGAATTCGAGGAGCAGGCCGAGCTGGCCGATTTCTTCCACCCCGGGGTTGTCGACCTTTGCGGTCAGCTCTACCCCGTAGGCAGTCTTCAGATCGACGACGGCAGCCTGCTGATGACCAACCATTCGGTTTCCGGGATCTCGCTGATCAGCATGTATCCCAATACCGTGGCAGAAATTTTCCCGGAAGGCTCCAAGGACTATCGCGTGAGAGCCCTGATTAATCTTGAAACCATCAGTGAGCTCCTGCTCTACGTCCGGGGAAGGGTCGGGGTGTTTGACGGCGCCAACCCGGAACTGGATGCCTCGCTGGAGAGGGGCTATGCCTGCGTGATCTATCCGCAGGGAGTCGATGGAGAGTTCTTTGATGGGACCATAGCCATCGCTGAGTTTACCGGTTGCCACCAGCCTGTTCCGCACCGCGAGTGGCCGAATTCGGCCCCGGGTTATGCCAGGGCTGATCCCGGCTTCCCGATCATTCCCGGAGAGTGGTACTGGGTCGAGGTCGAGGCACAGGGAGATGACAACGGGGGCCCGGTGCAGATCAGCATGAAGATCTGGGAAGAGGACGAGGATCCCCCGGAGGAGCCGCAGCTCCAGGTGGTTGATTCAAACGGCCTGAACCACAACCGCCAGACTCTCGATGATGCCACCAACGTGGAGTTCGTCATCGGGGCCTCCTTCGGGCAGGTTCAGCAGCCTGGTGCCACCGCGCGAATTGATGACCTGACGATTACCCTGATCGGCGGCTGCCGCGTCGCACCCATAGCTGCCAGCAGGACCCTGTGGGATGAGAGGGTCGAGGTGGAGGGCGAGGAGCTCGCTGTTTTCGATGATGGCAGTGAATACCCCGTTGTCCTGAGCCTCTCTAACCGCCGCGGGCCGGGAGTCTGCGAGAGAGGAAGCCTGGTTACGGTAATCGAGACGGTGCCTCCTGAGTGGGAGATCACCAGCGTCGGCCAGGAAGGACAGGTCATCGAGGATAACGTCGTGCGCTGGGAGTTCGATATGAGTGAAGGGCGTGTCACAGAGTTGACCTACTCGGTCATTCCAGGCGGCTCAGAGCCAGGCGTATTCTCAGGCGAGATCACCGAGCCTGAAAATGATTTTGTCTTCGTGGTGTCGGGAGAAGCCGGCGCCTCATCCCGTTCGGAGATGGCGCAGGTCAGCGACTTCGGCAGCATCCAGAACTGGCTGGTTCTCGGTCCCTTTACGCAGGAGGGGGGAGCCAATCCGGGTGAGGAAGAAATCGCCAGGGACTATCTCAGCGATGGAGAGACCTCCGAGACGGCCATCACCCCCCTGGGAGGTATGACGACAGAACCCGACTACAACGGTGCGGCGGCTTCCACCGGGCTGGCAGCAAATACCATGGGGCACAATCCCCGCAACGTTCCGACCTGGATCGAGTGGCTCGACCGGGATGATGACGATGATCGAATCGACTTCGACAGCATCTACGGCGCCAACGACAACGTGGTGTGTTACGCGCTTACCTACCTCGACGTCAAAGAGGAGATCGAGATCAACCTCGGCATCTCCAGTGATGATTCCATCCAGGTCTACCTCGATGGCATCAGCCTCCACGTCAAGAATGCCTCCCGGGGAGCGCTTGACCGCATCTACACCGACACACCGTTTGAATATCCCAACCTGGGAAGGCTGCTGTTGGAACCCGGCCGGCATACGCTGATGGTGAAGGTTTTCGATGGCGGCGGTGAGCACAATTTCCGTGTCGGCTTCCTTGACGAAATCGGAATCGAGATACCGGGCGGCCCCGAGGATCTGTCGATCAGCGTCAAGGAGCCCGAGGCTCCTCCCGAGATTCGTTTCATTCGTGGAGATGCCGACACCAACGGAGCATTGCAGCTGACCGATGGGATCAGGATTCTCAACGCTCTCTTCCTGGGTTCTTCCATGCCGGGCTGCCTCGATGCGGGGGATGCCGATGACAATGGCGTGATCCAGTTGACCGATGGGATCGTTATTTTCCAGTTCCTCTTCCTCGGCGGCGCGATGCCTGCTGATCCCGGCCCCTTCAATTGTGGCCCGGACCCAACCGATGACGGCATCGGTTGCGAATCCTATGAAGGGTGTTGAGCTTTTCCGGTGGTGGCTTTCTTTTCCCGCCAGCTCCTCTGTGTGCAGGGAAATAAGGATGGAGTTCCTTGAAAGTATTCAAGCTTGATCAGTACCTGAAGTTTAACGGCTGGGTTGAAAGCGGCGGTGAGGCCAAGCTGAAGATCCGCGCGGGGGAGGTCCTCGTCAACGGGGTCGTGGAGACACGCCGGGGGCGCCAGCTCAATTCAGGGGACGTCATCGAGATCGACGGTAAGCGGGGCGTGGTGGGCCAGGAGTGAGCGTCCGCCCCGAAACAGGCAATCCGGGCCTCGATTTTTTCTCCGGCCTCTCAGGCAGGGGTGCTGACTTGCTGTTAAGCTCTCTATGGACCGGGAACATACGAGGATGTATGCTGGCCCTGTTGATAAGTGAAGAGCCCGTCGAGCTATGGTAGAGAGTTCGCAGCCGGAGTAATTTTCCATGACCCGCCGAATGTTCGAGCATCTTGCGTTGCTGTTTTTCCCGGTGGCCTATGCAGGCGGGTTGCTGGCAGCAGCATTGAGTTTTCTGCGCCCCCTCGCCCGGCGCCCGCTTCAGAAGAAGCTCCAGCTTTCCCAGGACCGCTCCTACTTCGACGATGCTTCTGAACCGGTCGAGCTCGAGCTCAACGGCAAAAAGATCTATGTCCTCAAGGTAGGCGACAGCTTGAGGGCCTTTGACGCCAGGTGTACCCACCTTGATTGCAACGTCAAATGGAAGAAGGGGGCCTTCCTCTGCCCCTGCCACAATGGCGAGTTCAGCTCCTCTGGGGAGGTGACCCGGAAGCCGCCTCCATCACCCTTGAATGAATTCGTGATCAAGGTCGATGATGCGTCAGGAGCCGTTGTCGTTTACGCGGATTACCTCAAGAAACCAGCCTGAGCCGTTTAGATACCAGTGCCAGACAAGACTGCAAAAGCGAGTGTGAGATTGAAAGACTGGCTGCTTGACCGCAGCGGCGCTGAGCGGATCCTGTCCCTGGTCAGGGACCAGGGCTCCAAGCCGGTCCCCACCCGTCTCTCCTGGCTGTACACCACGGGGGCCCTGGCACTCTTCTTTTTCGCCATCCAGTTTTTTACCGGCTGCCTCCTGCTGACGGTTTATGTGCCGGAGGAAACACTGGCTTTCAAATCCGTCCAGACCATCGAGTATCACGCCAGTCTTGGCTGGCTTATTCGCCAGATGCATTCCTGGGGCGCCAGCTTCATCATCATGGTCCTGCTCTTTCACATGCTCAAGGTGCTCTGGTACGGCTCCTACAAGAGGCCCCGTGAATTTACCTGGTTCGTCGGAATGCTTCTGCTGGGCCTCTCCATGACCTTCTGCTTTTCGGGTTACCTGCTTCCGTGGAACGAGCTCTCTTTCTGGGCCACCAGGGTGAGCCTGGGCGCGGTCAACTCCCTGCCCGTGATTGGAGAGCCCCTCAAGCAGTTGATCTGCGGTGGGGAGGATGTTTCCGGCGCTACCCTCGGCCGGTTTTTCGCCCTGCATGTCATTGTTCTTCCCCTTGCGCTGCTGGGCCTGGTCGGCTACCACCTCGCACTCATCACCTGGAAAGGGATTTCCCCAAAGACGACGGTCACCGAGGAGATCGAGCTGGGTAACAAGGGAGCCCTGGCCAAGGGGGGCAGTGAGCCCTTCTTCCCACGCCAGGTTTACAGGGATCTCATCGCCTGCAATATCGGTTTTGCGCTGCTGGTCACCTTTGCCACCTGGTGGCCGTGGCATCTCGGGCAACCTGCCGACCCCCTGAACACTCCTGAACATATCAAGCCGGAGTGGTACTTCCTGCCGATGTATCAACTCCTGAAATACTTTGATAACAACCTTTACGAAGCCCTGCCGTTTCTGAAGATCATTGCTCCTGATCCTGCTTTCCTCGGCGTGCTGACGATCAATGCCGTTGGCCTGGTGGTGTTCCTTCTGCCGGTCCTCGACCGCAGCAAGGAGCGCAAGATCACCCGCCGGCCGGTGTTCGCTGTCATTGCCCTGGTGGTTTTACTCGGTGTCGTTGGCATGGGTTTTCTCGGCTACATATCCGAGAGAGAATTCATGGGCTATCGTTTCGACAGCAAGGGGTTTGTCGTTTCTGAAGAGCCGGCTGCAGAAGAGGGCAAGGATGATGCCGGGGAGGAATCCTCCGGGGAAGAATCTCCGGGTGCCGGCGAACCGGAAGAGGGGGGTGGGGGCTCTCCCGCTGAAGAAGAAGATGAAGAAGAGGAAGGCGCCGAGGAAGAAGCTGCCGGAGAAGAAGGTGCAGAAGAAGAACAGCCTGTAGGAATCCTGCCTGAACAGGGTGGCACCTGTGGGAGCTGTCACAAGCATGAGCGGCAGGTGGAGGACTGGCAGGAGAGTGTGCATCACGCCGCCGGTGTTCGCTGTGTTGATTGCCACGGGGGAATTGACACCAGGCTGCCCGAAAAATTCCCGCTGGCGCTTGAAATGCTCTTTGAGGCGGACGAAGAAGCATCCAGGGAACCGGAAGAGGAAGAGGAAGAGGAAGAGGTGAAGGAGGAGGACCAGGACGAAGAGGCAGGAGAGAAGAAGGAGGGCGATGCCTCAAAGCCTGCCGAAGCAGAAGACAAGAAACCGGCTGAGAAGCCTGCTGAGAAACCAGCCGAGGAGCCAGCCGAGGAGCCAGCCGAGGAGCCGGCTGAGGAAGAAAAATCAGAAGAGAAGAAAGAAGCCGGCGAGCCTGCAGGGGAAAAGACACAAGGTGAAAAGCCGGGAGAAGGGCAAGACGGGGTGAAGGAAGAGCCCGCGAAGCCTGCAGAGGAGAAGGCAGCAGAAGAAAACCCTCCTGGCCAGGAGCCCGAAGGTGGGAAGCCAGCACAGGAAAAACCTGCGGAAGAGAAATCCGCAGAAGAAGAGCCGGAAGAAGAGCCCGAGGAAGAAGCACCTCCGAAGCCGAAGCTCGAGATCAAGTGGCATAGAAGCATTGAAACTCCCAGGGACAAGAGGCTCTTTCTCTATGCGCACCAGGGAATGCGTGTTGATTCCCGGGGGAGGCCGGACCGTCCCGACGATGAAGACCTCGATGCAGCGGCGAGACTTTGCGGGCGCTGCCATGAAGAGGTCCTTGAACATTACCTGGCTGCCAGGGCCCCTGGGGAGGCTGCCGGGGAAGAGGCGGAAGAAACCGGCACGGCCCATACCAAGACCTGTTGGGACTGCCACGACAACCATGAGGTGAAGAAACCCGGTGTAGACCAGTGGGAAGATGAGGGGTACACGGATGAGGACGAGGAGCTGACAGGCCCCTTCCAGCTCATCAAGGCCGAACTGGACGAGCTTGAGAAGGAGCTTGAGAGGGTTCGCGGTAAGGAGCCTGTGCCCGCCGCCGGGGAGGGAGATGAGGCTGCTGCAGCTGAAGAGGGCAAGGGGGAGGATGAGGGCCTGGCGACTCTCGCTTCTCTGAAAAAGGAAGGCTATCCCATCGATGGAAACGTTGGTGAGCAGGACCGCTTTGATGCGCTGGCCCTGAAGGCGAAGCGTCTTCGTCCCGCAGTTCACCGTCTCGATGTGGCCTACGTAAAGAAAGAAAAGGAAAGCATCGTTGAGGGGCTCCAGGCACTGTCCCGCGAAATGCAGGACAGGCAGGCAGGCAGGAGGTCAGCTGAAACAACAGTTGTCACCTGGGCCTGGATCGTTGCGGTCTTGTGCAGCCTGCTCTGCTTCCTCAAGCTTTCTTCGATCGGGAGGGAGGCAGCGGAAGAGACAGGTGGTGGAACAAAGAAGAAAAAGTCCCGCGGGAGTTCCGGCTCGAAGAAGGTTAAGAAGAAGGCAGGAGGCCGGAAGCGTAAAGCGGCCGGCAAAGGGAAGAAATCGAAGGGGCGGGACATTTCCGATTTCGACAGCGAGCGCGATGCGCTGCTCGAGCCGCTCGATCCTGAAGAAGAAGACTAACCGGATCGAGGATTCTCAGTCCCCGCCGGTGCCCTCAGAATCCCATTTCTGGAAGGCGCGGCCGATTTGCCGCACGGCCTGCTGGAGCCGGGGCCGGTTTTCAATGAGGGCCAGGCGAAGGTAGCCTTCGCCCTCGGGGCCGAACCCTATTCCGGGGGCCACGGCGACCTCTGCATCCTCCATCATTCGCCGGGCGAATTCCATCGAGCCCATCGCAAGGTATTTCTGCGGCAGCTTTGCCCAGACGAACATTCCTGCCCGTGGATTATCGATACCTTCCCAGCCGATGCGTGCAAGCCCTTCGAGCAGGACGTCCCTGCGCTCCTGGTAGTGCTGGGCCTGCTCCTCCACCAGCTCGGCGCAGTGGCGCAGTCCGATGATCGATGCAATCTGGATCGCCTGGAAAATCCCGTAGTCGTAGTATCCCTTGATCTGTCCCAGGGCCTTGATGATGCTGCTGTTGCCGGCGCAGTAGCCGATTCTCCAGCCGGCCATATTGAAGGACTTCGACATGGTGGTGAATTCGCAGCCGATCTCCTTGGCGCCGGGGGTCGAGAGAAAGCTGGGGGCCTTGTATCCGTCGAAGGTGATCTGGCTGTAGGCGAAGTCGTGCACAACGATGAGGTTGTGCCGGCGGGCCAGGGCGACCACCTCTTCAAAAAAGGCGGTCTCCACGGTATGGGCCGTTGGATTGTGGGGGTAGTTGAGGAAGAGGACCTTCGGCTTATTCGGCAGCGTGGAGCAGGACTCATCCACCTGGCGAAGGAATTCGTCATCATCGTTTACAGGGATTCCCAGGCACTCCCCGCCGGCAATGATCACGGCGTAGGAGTGAATCGGGAAGGAGGGTGTCGGAACAAAGGCAAGGTCGCCGGGGCCCAGCAGGGCCAGGCAGAGATGGCTGAAACCTTCCTTGCTGCCGATCGTTGCGATGACCTCGGTTTCGGGGTCGAGATCGACAGCCCAGTTGGACTCGTAATATTTCGAGACCTCCCGCCTCAGGTTGTAGAGTCCGGAGGCTGCTGAGTAGCGATGGTTTCTCGGATCTTTGACGACTTCACAGAGCTTGTCGACGATCGGGTCAGGGGTGGCGTCAGTGGGGTTGCCCATAGCCATGTCGATGATGTCGATCCCGGCCTGGCGCTTTGAGTCTTTGAGCGAATTGATGGTGCCGAAGAGATACGGCGGCAGGCGCTCCATTCGCTGGCTGAACTGGACAAAATCTTCTGACATGATCCGGCTAAATAAACAACTGGGCTTGAAGGATATCGGGGAATCCGACGACAGGTTCCCCGATCATACGGCTCAGGGGGATTCCCTATCTCTCTTTTCGCCAGATGTGGGGAACTTTCTTTGGATTACTCGTTATTTTCGGAACAACACCTCTCATCGGGATGCTCCTGGGGTTGAAGGAGTGCTGGTGCCTGCCGGGGAATTCTATGGCTTACAGCGGCCGACAGCGTAATAAAGGACAATCACTGCTTATTCCCTGGTTGCCCTGTGAGAGCTGGAGGCTCGCTTGCCCTTCTTCGAAATGCCTGAATTTCAGATAGCCCCGGGGGATGATCTGGATACAGCCGAACTAAAGCTTCGCTCGGCCTTCGAGGAAGCGGAAATCGATTTTTCCGGCATGGCCTGGGTCAATTCCCGCCTGCCGAAAACAATCGCTGATGTTTGCAGGTTTTTCTGGTCCCGGGTGGGCAAGGAGATGTTCTTCACCGTGCTCAGCGTTGGAAACTGGCAGGAGCAGGAGACCCTGAGCATTCTGAATATTGTGCTGGGATTGCGCCTGGATCCCCGTCAGCCAGGCAGGGACTTCTGTTTGCAGTATTACTCGCTTGCCGACGTTCCCCCCGAATTGTTGATGATCAGCGGTGATACGGCCCTGTCTGAATTTGAGGCCAGGGCCTGTCTCGTGGCCAGGTTCGGGGAGGATCTTCGTCCACAGGATTGCCAGCAGCTGGCAGCCTCCGGGATGTACCTGGCGCGTTCCCTTCTCGGGGCAGAGGTCGATCTGTTGGCCCCTGAGGCACCCAGCCGGCTTGCAGAGGCACTCTGTGACCGCCTTGATGCAGAAAAGCTTCCTGTGGAGGAGCCTCTGAACCTGGTGATCCTGCTTGGTTGCCTGTTTGGGGAGATGGTTCGCAACCGGGTGAAACTGGAAAGCTCCTGGATGGCTTTGCGGCAGATTGAGTTATGGCCTGCAGTGGTATTCAGCCGAAAGAAAGCCACCGGCTCCGACAGTATTGTCTTCAGCCCCATGGATCACCTGAGGGGACTCGTTGGCAGTCGCGACAGAGACGCGCTGAGGCGGGCAATAGAAGAACTGAAAACAGTTTGCGGGTAGTTGATGTAGGCGGGAGTCTCTGTTTAAATCCGTTTGACTGATTGCGGGCAATTCTTATAATCCAGTCGGCCTTTGTGAAAGACTTCACGAAAGCTTACAAGCCCTTTACCAGCAAGGTTTTCCGTTTCTTTTTGTTAGTTCATGGAGTGAAGGTCGTGACTGGGGTTTCCGGAGATTCTGAACTCTCTTCCAGTTCCGCTGGAATCGGCCCTGACGGGGAGAAAAATACTCACGCGTCCGAAGGCTTTGCAGACTCGGATGGTGGGTTGCCGCGTGCCGTTTCGGTACCGCCGAGAAAGGGTGGAAAGACCTTCCTGGAACTCTTTCCCCAGCTCTTTCTCTTCCCGCTTCTCATCGTGATCGTCCTGGTGCTGGTCTATGTTTTCTTTGGAGCCATCGCTGCGGACAACCGCGGTGTTGGTGACCTGCTGCGTGATATCCGGATTGGCGGGGGGCATTCACGCCAGCAGGATGCCCATGCGCTGGCCAAGCTGCTGGTAGAGAAACAGGAAAAAGGGAAAGAGCCCTATCTCAACGGTGCTCAAACCGGGGAGTTAATCCAGCTGGTCAAGGATGCCACCTCCGGTGAGGATGAGCTCAGGGGCTACCTGGTCCTGGCCCTGGGGCGTTCCGGGCAGCCGCAGCTTTCCTTGCCCTTCCTGCTCGGTTTGCTTGCGCGTGAGGACATTGCACCTGGCCTGCGGCAGGAAGCGATTACCGGGCTGGGCCTGTCGGGTGATTCCACGGCGATTCTTCCCCTGCTTGATGAAATCGACCGGCCTGCAGGAGGGGAGCAAAGCTGGCAGAGCAGGTGGCTGGCTATCTGGGGCGTTGTGAATATACTGGCTCGTGAGAATCCGGAGGATGAAGGCCCTCTCAAGGAGGGGCCCGAGGCCCGGGTTGTCGTTCAGAAATTGAAGACGAAGGTTAACGACTCACGCCGGGAGATCTCGTGGACAGCGGCGTATTACCTGGCCAGGTATTTTGGCGACAATTCAGGCGAAATCATTCTTCAGGATATGCTTAGCTGGGATTTCCTTGGCGAACAGCTTGGCGATAACGACAATGCCTTGACTTCAGATGAGCAGCAGCGCTGGATGTGCCAGGCGCTCGAGGGCCTTTACAGTCTTCGGGGCGCAGGATTGAAAGATGTCCTGGAAGAAAAAAAATCGGATCGAAATATGCGGGTTCGGAATATGGCGATAAGACTGCTTGATAAACTGGAAAAGAAAACATGAGTGAGTCCACAGGCAGACGTTCATTCCTTGCTTCGGTAGGCACCGGCTGGACCCTGTTTACAGCCGCCAGCGTCGCCGGCCTGGGAATGTGCGTGCGCTTCCTTTTTCCCAATGACACCTTCGAGCCGGCGACAAAATTCAAGGTGGGTTACCCCAAGGACTTTGCCGCTTCCGCAGATGGGTCGGTCGATAAGCGTTTCAAGACGCGAGGGGTCTGGATCGTCCGGAGACTCGACGGTTTCTTTGTCTTGTCGACAGTCTGTACCCACCTCGGCTGCACGCCGAACTGGCTGGAGACTGAACGGAAATTTAAATGCCCCTGTCATGGAAGCGGGTTTTATTCCAGTGGTATCAACTTCGAGGGGCCGGCACCGAGACCCCTGGAGAGATTCAAGGTCAGCCTGGCCCCCGATGGCCAGCTGGAGATCGACAAGGGCAAGAAGTTTCAGCAGGAAAAGGGCCAGTGGGAAGACGCTGACGCGTTCCTGGCTATGGAGTACACAGCATGATCAAGACACCCTGCAGCTTGCGGCTTGAGCGAAGGAATGGTTCTTCGCCTCCATTGATTGGAGGGTTGTTGCCTTGAGCCTCATGAAGTTCATCACCGACAGCCAGATCTGGAAGTCGATCTTCCGGCACAAGTATCCGGATAATTCCCGCGACCAGGCGCTGGCGGTATTGTCGAATGTCTTCCTTCACCTCCACCCCATCAAGGTGCGCAAGTCCGGAGTCCGGATGAGCTTTACCTGGTGCATGGGTGGGTTGACGTTTTTCCTTTTCCTGGTGGAGACGATCACCGGTGTGCTTCTGATGTTCTACTACCGTCCGGTGGTGGAATATGCCTACAACGATATCAAGGCCTTGCGGGATCATGTTCCGATCGGAATCATGCGAGAGCTGCACAGGTGGGGAGCGCATCTCATGGTGATCACGGTCTGGTTGCACATGTTGCGTGTGTTCCTGACCGGATCCTACAAGCCACCGCGCGAGTTCAACTGGAATATCGGCGTCATTCTACTGGTCCTGACCCTGCTGTTGAGCTTTACGGGTTATCTCCTGCCGTGGGACCAGCTGGCGATCTGGGCGATCACGGTGGGTACCAACATGGCCCGGGCGACTCCGCTCATGGGTCATGAGGGCCCCGGTGCGGCCTTTATCCAGCTTGGAGATGTCAACCTCGTTACCGCCGGAAGTGATGTCCGTTTCGGGCTGCTGGGCAGCAAGACGGTTGGAGCTGCCACGCTTCTGCGTTTCTACGTTCTTCATTGTATCGCGGTACCGCTAGGTGCTGGTTTGTTGATCGCCATCCATTTCTGGCGAGTTCGTAAAGATGGCGGCATTTCAGGCCCCATGTAGCTGTTTGTGTAGAGAAGTTTTTCCTCCATGTTAGCGATCTACATTCCCCAACTTCCCGAGTTGATCAAGGATTTCATCGATGGGCTCCTGGAGCCGACGAAATACTTCATCCTGTCGGTGGTAGGCTTCTGGGCAATGATCCAGTTCCGCGCGGTCTGGACTCGTGGCTGGTTCATGGCCAGTACTTTTGGTTTCCTGGTCATCTTTTATTTCTGGAGCCTGACCGATGAGAATTTCAAGCTCATCGTCGGAAAGCCGGATAACGTCCCGATCTCTATCCTGTTCTTCTCCCTGGCATTCCTGCTCTGGGTGGCCTTCAGGAAAATGGTCATCAATGACCGGCTGATCGATAAGGGCCTGCCGACCTTTGAGCAGCGTGAATCGAACCGAAGAGTCTATTGCTGGCCTGACCTGGTTTACACTGAGTTCCTGGTCCTGATCCTCTGCACCATTCTGTTGCTGGTGTGGGGCTATTATCTGAAGGCGCCGCTGGAGGAACCCGCGAGCCTGGTAAAGACTCCCAACCCCTCCAAGGCCCCCTGGTACTTTCTCGGCCTGCAGGAGATGCTCGTTTACTACGATCCCTGGCTGGCCGGAGTGGTATTCCCGACCTTTATCATCAACGGGCTCATGGCGATCCCTTATATCGATATGAACCCCAAGGGCAACGGGTATTACACCTTCAAGGAGCGTCGTTTCGCAATCGCCACCTTCCTCTTCGGTTTTGTGGTTCTCTGGGTGACCCTGATTATCCTGGGGACCTTCCTGCGGGGCCCCAACTGGAACTTCTTCGGGCCCTATGCTTATTGGGATCCGCACAAGGTCGAAGCGCTCAACAACGTTAATATTTCTGAGATCGTCTATATCCAGTGGCTCGAGCGTGCCTTGCCTTCCAATATCCTCCTGCGGGAGCTGCCCGGCTTCCTGGTGGTTATTGCCTACTTTGCCGTTCTGCCGCCCCTGCTGGCGAAGTTTGTCTTCCGCAAGATGTATATCGACCTGGGCTTTATCCGCTACCAGACGATGGTCTTTTTCCTCCTCTGTATGGCGGCTCTTCCACTGAAGATGGTTCTGCGCTGGACGATCAACCTGAAATACATCGTCGCGATACCCGAATACTTTTTTAATATTTAAAACAGATAGTCATCGATGCCGAACGATAGAGGACCCTGGTGTCCGACAAGAGGTTACCTGGACGACAGTGGCGGCAAGCCCGCTCCTGCCCCTGAAGAGGCCGCGGCTGCTGAAGCTCCTGCTGCAGAGACTCCGGCTGCAGATGCTCCGGCTCCGGAGGCTGCTGCCCCGGCTGCCAGCACAGGTGGCGGAGGGGACCAGTACTGGACACCGACACGGGGTTACCTGGGTTCCGGTGGCGGCGGTTCCGGCGGAGGCGCTGCGCCTGCACCGGCTGCGGAAGCCGCGGAACCCGTCGAAGAGGCCGAGGCTCCTGCGGAGGCTCCTGCAGAGGTTGTTACGGCCACCCGGGAAGCTCCTGAGAAGGAGGAGGCCGCGGCTGAGGAGCCGGAGGTTCCAGATCTTCCCGAGGAGGATCCCCTTCGCGAATCGGTTACCACGGTGGATCCCCTGGTCGAAGGGGCCGGCTTTAATGAGCTTACCGACAGTATTTTCTCCGAGCCTGACAGCGAGACAACGCTCTACCGGGTCTCGGCGCTGAATGTAGCCTTTGCGATTTCCAGTGCAGCCCTGCTCCTGATTACCCTGCTTGTTTTCTGGCAGGATTATGACCGCCAGTGGAAGCATATCCAGGCCAACTGGAGGAAGGGGGAGATTGAAAAGGCAGAGACTGAACTCGCCCAGGCCAAGGAAGGCCAGCTGGATAACATCGAGAAGGCTATCAGGGGTTATGAGGCTGTTATTAAGAAATTGAAGCCGGATGCCGCTGCGGCCGACGAGGTTCCCGAAGGGTATGAAAAGCGGGTTGAGAGAGCTCTGCAGCTTGAGGCAGAAATTGAAGCGCAGCTGCAGGTGGACTCCAGGCTTTCCGAGGTGATGAAAACAAAGCGAGACCTCTCCTTCCAGGCCGATGTTGCCGGCCGCCAGGAGCGCGCCGAACGCGGTAATTTCCAGGCCGCGAAGTTCCTTTTCGAAGAAGAGAAGAAGCATGCCCTGGCCGGTGGTCTGACCGAGAAGGCAAAGGCTGAGGTCGACAGGCTTTCAGAGGAGTTCAACAAGAACTCCGTGAGGAAGCTCGATGGGCTGTCCAAGATCAAGGAAACAGCTGACATAGACCTGGCGGCAGCAGAGGAAAAATATGACGAGCTGCTGAGCAGCAGGACCACCATCACCCTCGGTGGGGAAAAGACTGATTTTGTAGTTCTGCAGAAGGGGCTGAAGGGCAATATCCTGACAGTGACCGCGGCTCGTAAGAGCTACGAGTTGATCGATGGCTCGATGCGGAACGCGATTCGAAACGCCCCGCTGCTCGATTTCATGGCACCAAGCTACAAGATCGACAAGGTGGTGACTCCGGGACTCAAGGAGTCACTGAATTTCCTCAATGTAGAGCGGGTTCATCGCTGCAAGACCTGTCACCTGAACATTGATGATCCGGATCCGCGCTTCGTTGGTCTCAAGGATGAAAAATGGGGCACGGTTTACGCCAGTCATCCCCGCCTGGACCTGTTTCTCTCGGCCGCCAGCCCACACAGCTACCAGGAAATCGGTTGTACGACCTGCCATTATGGAGATGGGCATGCGGTTGAGTTCACCATAGCGGCGCATACCCCAGCGGATGACGAGCAGCAGAAACACTGGGAAGACAAGTATCACTGGCACGAGAAGCATTACGAGGAGCACCCGATGCTCCCGGCCCATTTCAACAGCTCCAGCTGTACGAAATGCCATAATGAGCAGTGGGAGATCGAGGGAGCAGAGACTCTCAACCTCGGCAAGAAGCTGGTTCGGACCTATGGGTGCTTCGGTTGCCATACCATTGAAGGTTTTGAGATTGCGTCGGGGGCTTCTGATGACCGTGTCTGGAAGTTCAACAAGGTTGGCCCCAATCTCAAGCATCTTGCCGGCAAGGTGTCGATGGACTTCCTGAACCGCTGGATTCGTAAGCCGGGCCACTTCCGCAAGTCATCCCGGATGCCGCAGTTCTTTGACCTGACCAATTCCAGCGGAAAGATGCTCCGTCCTCTCGAGAAGGGCTCTGAGGAAAGTGAAGAGATCGATTTCGGCCTGCGCAACAGCGTCGAGGTGCTCGGTCTCTCTACCTACCTTTACAACAGCAGCCTTGGCGAGAAGCTCCCGGGAGGCGATGCAGCCGCTCCAGCGGGTGACCCGGTTCGAGGACGTGAGCTGGTCAAGACTCTCGGCTGTATGGGCTGCCACAGCATCAAGGTTGAGTCAGAGGGTGAATTCGATGAACCCCTGCCGGCTCTTTCGCTTGTTCTTGCCGGCCTTGAGAAGAAGGCCGGCGAGGCCGCCGCTTCCTCCGGGCTCGCAGCAGCCTATGGGAAAACAGCCGGCGACCTGGAGAAGCTCTACGGCTGGCTTAAGGGACTCGATGTCGGCGAAGACATCGAGGGCCTCTACAGCAGCACCAGGCGGTCGATCGAGAAGGCCCGGCAAATCGAGGAGAATCTCGAACTGGATGACAGTGCGGTGGAAAGTGCCGGGTTGCTGGCCGATGCGGCCTACAACAGGTGGGTGCACAACACCTTCGGGCCGGATCTCAGTCCCCTTGCCCGCAAGTTTGACCTCGAATCAAAGACCGGCCGGGACAAGGCCATCAGCTGGCTCTCAGGCTGGATCCTCAATCCGCAACAGCATGACCCAGAGACGATCATGCCCCGCTTCCGGCTGACCCCCGGACAGGATGCCGATGGAGCGCAGAAGATCGCTGACATGGTCAGCTACCTCCTGACGCTTGACTACAATGATGTGGACCTGGCAGGGAATCCTTCGGCCTCTCCTGCCAGCCTCGGTGAAAGCGAAAAGAAGAAAAGGCAGGAGGCCTGGAACGATGGCCTTGTAACGACCAACGTGTCGGAGATTGATAACGACCCCGAGAAGAAAAAGATTCTCGATGAGATCGCTACCTTCTATTTGCGCTCCAGGCATGGCACGTCCATGGCCAGTGACCTGCTCAAGGGCAGTGATGCTCATAAGCCCATGAGCACCTCGGAGAAGCTGGAGCTGGTGGGGCATCGACTCGTTCGCCGCTATGGGTGTTTTGGCTGTCACAATGGAATCAAGGACATCGATCCGGATCCGACGGAGAAAAAGAAGCGTCTCGAGGCCGGCGCTTCCACCCGGCTGGCATACTTTGATGGAAACCAGCCCATTGGTGCTGAGCTGAACAAGTGGGGGAACAAGGGTTCTGACCGCCTGGACTTCGGCCAGTGGGGTCACCAGGAAGATGGCTCTGAGGCCATTCCTCATCAGCGCCATGCCTGGGCCAGGGCCAAGCTGAGCGATACCCGGCAGTTTGATGTTCTTCCCCGCAGGGTCATGGAAGGTAAAAACAGTCATGGAAAACAGGTTTACAAGTACCTGCCGACCTCCCAGCTGGCGCACAAGGGTGCCGATGAATTGCTGAAGATGCCGCTGTTCCCCTTCCACGACAAGCCGGAGCAGGTAGAGGCTGTTGTTTCCTACGTGATCAGCCTCGTGGATGACCCGGTTGATCCCACCATGAAGAAAAACCTGTCGGCCAGGGAGAAAACCCTCGAGGCAGGAAGCCGCCTGATCCAGAAGCTCAACTGCTCCGGTTGCCACCGGATCGGCGCGACGACCAGCTATGTCGCTCTTGATAATCTCCCCAACCCCAATGGTACAGGAGATGAAACAGGCAGGATCAATGCCATGCAGGCGGAGACCTGGCTCGCCAGGGATTATCGCCTGGCTGCACGTCCGGCTGGTCCGGCCGGCGAGAAGCTCGGCATTCCCCTGCCCGCCGGTTTCGTTCTCGGCCAGCAGCTGGGACAGTACTCCAGCGGTGACAAGATGACAGATGAGTCTCTGCTTGAGGTCTTCAGCTCCAACGAAGACCCCATGTCCCTGGTTGATGTGGCGCGCAGGCACTTCAACCCGCTGCCTGGATTTGTACAGGACCTCGTTATGGCGATTGACTCAGTCGTCAATGAAGAAGAGGTCGCTGACACTCTTGCTAACGTGGGGATCTTCAAGCTTGTCAAGAAACCTCCGGCTGAAGCAGCGAGCCTGGTTGAGAAGCTCCGCAAGGCCTACGAAGATGAATCCAGCAAGCTCGGCGGCTTCCTTGTCACCATGCTCGAGGCTCCCTATGAGCAGGACCTCGATGCGCTGGGGGGAGATCTCGGAGTCAGCAAGGCAGATTTCGAACTCCTCGCCCGGCAGTACTACAGCGACGGTGTTCTTGCGCAGCGGCCTCTGAGTGAACAGAAGCTCGCTGTCAAAGGCTATGGAGAGGGGGGCGTGCGTTTCTATTCAGGAACCTCGCTGACCGACAGGTTCAAGGCACCGCCGCCGTTGTTGCGCCAGGGTGAGAGAGTCAAGAGTGACTGGTTCTTCCATTTCCTGAAGGACGTCCAGCCGATTCGTCCCTGGCTCAAGATTCGTATGCCATCCTTTAACCTGACCCAGGAAGAGGCGCGATTGATCGTCAAGTGGTTCAAGCTTGTCAACGAGGTCCCCTACGGTGACGAGATATTCACCGAGGACCACCTCGAGGTGGACCAGGCCCTCAAGGGCCAGCTGCTCTTCGGCAAGGGGACGGAACAGGAAAAGGGTAAACAGTGCAGCCAGTGCCACCCGCGTGGAACCGACCTGCCGACCCTGCCCATTCTTACCCAGGGTGCGGGGACTGTGGAGCCCGCCGAGGTGCCGCTCAGCGCCCCCGGAGACAGCCACTTCCTTGTCTGGAAAGATGCCGCCGGCAAGATTCTTCTCCAGGGAGGCTTTGGAGCTCCGGCCGATGCACAGGCAGCGGGTGGGAAGCTGGGTGAGAAGGCCACTGCCTGGGCTATCGGAAAGCCCTGGGATAAGAGCTCCTGGGGACCTGATCTGGGCCAGGCAGCAGAGCGCCTGCGGGTGCAGTGGATGCGTGACTGGCTCTATTTCCCGCCGGACTTTATGCCCGGCACCAAGATGCCCAACTATTTCCAGGAGAGGAAGAAGTATACCGGCAAGACCGATTCTGAGATCGATGCCAAAGAGCTTGCCGATGTCAACGCCCTCCTGCAGTACCTGCGCCATATGAATGACGCCAAGATCGCCACCTCCGCTCCCGGGGAACCCGAGGAGGAATCGGGGGGTGGCCAGTAGGGCGGCAGCAGGAGCGCGGCTGACCGGCCGGACTCCTTCGCCGTATTGAGGACTGCATCATGCCGATGCCTTTCGATGCGATTGTAATCGGTGGTGGTGTCTCCGGGCTCTCTACAGCGTATTGCCTGCGCAGGGATTTGAGCTCCCAGGGGGATGAGGCACCACCGGGGCTCAAGCTTTTTGAGGGTTCAGAACGGCTTGGGGGAGCCCTGGGAAGCGAAGAGGTAGATGGCTTCCTCTTTGAGCGGGGCCCCAACGGCATGCTGGATAATGCCCCGGGTACCCTGGCCCTCATGACGGAGCTCGGGCTGGATGAGAAAAAGATCTCGGCCAGGCCACGGTCCCTGGACCGGTTCCTGCTGAGAAAGGGCCGCTTGTGTCCATTGCCGCGTAGTCCGGGTGCCTTCCTGGCTTCGAATCTGCTCTCCCTCCGCGGACGTCTGAAATTGCTGCTGGAGCCTTTTCGCTCACGGGGCCGTGGCGTGGCTGATGAATCCATTGCTGAATTCGGGCGCCGGCGCCTGGGGCAGGAAGCCGTTGACGTTCTCCTGGATCCGATGGTCACCGGGATTTATGCGGGAGATGTAGAGGCGCTCAGCATGCGAAGCTGTTTTCCGCGCATGGTGGGATTGGAGCAGGAGCATGGCAGCCTGGTTCGGGGGATGATCAGGAATCGAAAAAAGAAATCATCCGCGGGGGGAGGAGGCTCCCCGTTTTCTGCCACCCTTCAGAGCTTCGAGGGCGGCCTGGAAACTTTTTCCGGGGCCTTGTGTGCCGCCATAGGCGACCGGGCAGAGACCGGCCGTTGTGCTGAGAGTGTGAGTTCCTGCGAGGGAGGCTGGCGGGTGAGCTTCAGCGATGGGGGGGAGGAGACAGCCCGGGCGCTGGTTCTCGCTCTGCCGGCACACCGTACCGCAGGCTTGTTCAAGGATTCAGATCCCGGCCTCAGTAAAGAGCTGGCAGCTATTTCTTATTCTTCCGTGGCAGTGGCCTGCCTGGGCTACAGGCAGGAAGATGTGGAGAGCGAGCTCGATGGCTATGGATTCCTGGTTCCTGCCAGCGAGGGATTGCAGACACTCGGAATGATCTGGACCTCCAGTATCTATCCGGAGCATGCTCCAGCGGGGCACGTCAGCCTCCGGGCTATGCTTGGAGGAAGTCGCTCACCCGGCGTCCTCGATAAAACAGATGAAGAATTGGTCGAGCTGGTGGAGCGCGAAACCGGAAAATTGCTGGGCTTTCGCGGCGCGCCTGTGGCCCATAAAATTTATCGATACGAGCAGGCTATCCCACAGTACCAGGTGGGCCACCAGGCCCGCCTGGAGGCCATAGAGGGGCTCCTGGGGGGGCTTCCGGGTCTTTTCCTGACCGGGAACTCCTATCGGGGGGTCTCTGTGAATGATTGTCTCCAGCAGGGTATGGAAACAGCAGGAAGGGTTTGCGCTTACCTTGGGGGGGAGATTTCATCGGCTTCTTCCGTCCCCGGGTCTCCTGATTCAGATGGGGCAAATAAATTGTCTTGAAAAGACATTTCAACACTCTAAATTCATGGCACTTGCGACGAGAAATGGAAGTTTCGACAACCCTGATCTGCAGGAAACAGGAGCCGGTAAATCGAATGAAGAAGGTTTGTTTTTTACCGCCTAGTGCGGTGGCTGCGGCAGTTCTTCTGGCCTTATTGTTCACCGGTTGTGAGACCCGGAAACAGGCCAGCCAGCCAGGTGGATCACAGCATGGCAAGGCCGGCTCTGCAGCGTCGGAAGGTTCCGGGGAGGCAGGCACCACAGCCGCTTCTGCCGGGTCCTCGGCTAAAGAGAAGTTCGGCTCGGTAAGTTTCACCGGGCTGGTCAAGGTCACAGGAACGGCTCCGGCACCGGTCGAGCTGGACACCTCGGCCAAGCCCGAATGCGGCAAGCAGCGCCAGGCTTTTGAGATGGGAGCGCTTTCAGCGGAAAACCTCCTTGTCGGGGCCGAAGGCGGGCTCAAGGACTGCATCGTATTTATCAGCAAGGGGCTGGGAAGCTACAAGGCCAGGGACATGGTGACCTATGGTCATCCCGCCAAGGTCGTGATTGACCAGAAGGGCTGCCAGTATATCCCGCATGTTTTTGCCGTGATGGCTGACCAGGAGGTGGTCATCAAAAACAGCGATCCCTTCCTTCACAACGTGAGTATTCCGTCCCTGGGCTTCAACCTCTCGATGCCGAGTGTTGGAGAGGAGAACCGGGCAAGGTTTTTCAACAGGAAGAAGGGATCCCAGGTCTGCCAGTGCTCTGTTCATCCCTGGATGAATGCCTATGCCTATGTGGTCAAGAACCCCTTCTTCGCGAAGACAGGCGGTGATGGGAAATTCACGATCAACAAGCTCCCCGATGCCGATGGCACCTATACTGTTGAGGTCTGGCATGAGAAGGATCGCAAGCTCAAGGCCCCCAAGGCACAGAAAATAACCGTGAAAGATGGTGCCGTGGTGGAGGGGAACATCGTTTTCGAATTTACCTATAAAGGTTAGTATCTGGTCTCATTGAGCCAGGGATTTTGAGAAAGCAATAAAGACTGATGATTCTGACAAGAGAAAAGCGCGGGAACGGACAAGCGGGCATCTTCTGCCGCAGCATCGGCCTGGTGGCCGTTATGCTGGCGGCGCTGCTCCCTGCCTCGCCCGCCTGGTCCCAGGAAGAGAATGCGGCAGCACCTGCAGCAGCCCCGGTAGCCCCGGAGGCAGAAGCTGCCGAAAAGCCGCTGCTCTGGATGCCCGAGGCGATCTCAACATATGGCCAGGGTGTTGACGATCTGTTCTGGCTCATTTTCTGGATCACCGGGGTGGCCTGGGTGATTGTCATGGGCCTGATGCTTTATTTCC